>NZ_QHJN01000134.1:0-22649 GCF_003947565.1 Actinomadura sp. WAC 06369
GGCCCGGCCCGGTCCTCTCGGATGACGTCCGACGGGAGCGGGGGGCGGAGGGCGCGGCGGGAGCGACGGCTCGACCGCCGGGCGGGACGCCGCGGACGGGACGGGGCGAGCCCGGCGTCACGCGGGACGCGCGCGGCGTCCGTCCGGGCTCAGAAAGCGCGAGAAGGGCGGGGACGGCGGCCGTGCGGCCGGCGCCCCCGCCCGCTCGGCGAAGTCAGGCGACCTTTTCTTTCGACGACGAGGACGACCCGGAGTCGCCGCTCGACGAGGACGAGGACGACGAGGACGACGACGAAGCCGACGAGTCGGACTTCGCGGAGTCGCCCGACGAGGTCGACGAGCCGTTCGACGAGCCGGACGAGGAGCCCACGGTCGACTTCCCGGAGCCGCGGCTGTCGGTGCGGTAGAAGCCCGACCCCTTGAAGATGATCCCCGCCGCGGAGAAGACCTTGCGCAGCTTGCCCTCGCACGCCGGGCATTCGGTCAGCGCGTCGTCGCTGAACTTCTGCACGACCTCCAGAGGCTCGCCGCACTCGGTGCAAACGTACTGATACGTCGGCACGGTTCCTCCTAGCTGACTCAGCCCGGCGGGTGGCCCCGGACTGGCACTCACTCTGAACGACTGCTAATGGTACCCGTGAGTTGAACAGGAATCGTCCCCGGTCTGTTCCCCGGTCCGCCCGCCGCGGCCAAGCGCCGGTCAAGCGCCGGTCTCGCCGAACCAGCCGGCGAGCTTCCCGCGGCGGCTGACGGCGCGCAGGCGGCGCTCGGCGACCTCCCGCACCTCCTCGGTCGTCACGACCAGCAGGGTGTCGCCCGAGTGCAGCGGCGTGGTGGGCTCCGGCACGAAACTTGACCCGTCCCGCACCACCAGCGTGACGGACGCGCCCGCGGGGAGCCGGAGCTCGAAGATCTCCACGCCGTTCAGCAGGGAGTCGTCCGGGATCCGGACCTCCAGCAGGTCGGCGTGCAGTTCCTCGAGGGGCGCGGCCTCCACGTCCAGCTCGCGGGTCGCGTCGTCGCGCTCCAGCCGGCACAGCCGCGCGGCCAGCGGCAGCGTGGGCGCCTGCAGCAGGGTGAACACGACGACGATGTTGAAGATGATCGCGAAGCTGCGGTCGGAGTCGGGGATCTCCTCGACCATCGGGATGGTGGCGAGGACGATCGGGACGGCGCCGCGCAGCCCGGCCCACGACATGAAGATTCGCTCGCCCAGCGGGATCCGGAAGCCGACCGTGGAGATCAGCAGCGACAGCGGGCGGGCGACGAACAGCAGGAGCGACCCGATGACGAGCGCCGGGATGATCTGGCCGGGGAGGTCGCCGGGCGAGGCGAGCAGGCCGAGCATGACGAACAGCCCGATCTGCGCCAGCCAGCCGACGCCCTCGGCGAAGCCGCGGGTGGCGGGGCGGTGCGGGAGGCGGGCGTTGCCGAGGACGAGCGCGCTGACGTACACGGCCGCGAACCCGCTGGCGTGCATGAGCGACGTCGCGCCGTACGCGCCGATCGACATCGACAGGACGGCGATCGGGTAGAGGCCGGACGCGGGGAGGGCCACGCGGCGCAGCGCCTGGGCGCCGAGCCATCCGATCGCGATGCCCATGAGGGTGCCGACGACCAGCTCGTAGACGAGCATCGCCGACAGTTCGAGCAGGTTCGGGACGCCCTCGGCGGTGGCGAGCGCGATCACGACGATCACGACGGGCGCGTCGTTGAAGCCGGACTCGGCCTCCAGCAGGCCCGTCACGCGGGAGGGCAGGGGGAGCCTGCGCAGGACGGAGAAGACGGCGGCGGCGTCGGTCGGCGCGAGGGCGGCCGCGAGCAGGAACGCCACGCGCCAGTCGAGGCCGATCAGCCAGATCGCGGGGAGGGCGACGATGACGATGCTGAGCAGCGTCCCGATCGTCGCGACGCTGATCGCGGCCGGGACGGACGAGCGGACGTGCCGCCAGTTCGTCGTGAGACCGCCCTCGGCGAGGATGAGGACGAGCGCCGCGAGCCCCAGCGTCTCGGCGAGGGCGACGTTGTCGAAGTCGATGTGGAGGGGGCCGGACTCGCCGATGAAGAGGCCGAGACCCATGTACGCGAGCAGCGTCGGGAGCCCGGCCCGGTGCGACAGCCGGACGGCGACGATGGCGCTGAGTACGAGCGTGGCCCCGAGGAGTAGCCAGATGTCGAGCTGCACATCCCACCCTTCGCGGGGTCGTCAAAGTTGATCGTTTAGGGATCCTACAGATTGGCCGCCCATTTGCGCATTTCGGGTTGAGTGTCGGAATCCCCGTGACCCGGCCTTAACGCCGCCTGACCTGCGGATCTACCCCGTTGACGACGTTCTGCACGTCCTCGCCGCGGACCGCGGCGACGACGTTGTCGCGCACCATCGTCACGAGGTTCAGCTGCGACAGGTCGGAGGCGCCCGCCGCGTGCGGCGACAGCAGCACCCGGTCGTGCGAGCGCAGCGGATGGCCGTCCGGGAGCGGCTCGGCGTCGAACACGTCGAGGGCCGCACCGGCCAGCCGTCCCGACTCGAGGGCGGCCAGGACGGCGTCGTCGGGCGCGATGCCGCCGCGCGCCACGTTCACCAGCAGGGCGCCGTCCGGCAGGAGGGCGAGGCGCTCCGGGCCGAGCAGCCCGCGCGTCCCGTCCACCAGCGGGACGGCGAGCACGAGGATGTCGGACGACGCCACGAGGTCGTCCAGGTCGCGGTAGGTCGCGGACGCCTCGGGGCGCGGGCGCCGCGTCCAGTACGAGACGTCGCAGCTCAGCGCCTGGAACAGGCGGGCGATCTCGGAGCCGATCGCCCCGAAGCCGACGACCCCGACGCGCTGCGCGTGCAGCTCCCGGGGCCGCCGCGCCGCGATCTCCATCTGCGGCCAGCCGCCCGCGCGCACCGCCCGGTCGCCCCACGCGAGGTGCCGGCAGAGCGCGAACGCGGCGCCGACCGCCCACTCGGCCACGCCCCGCCGGTTGAACCCGGCGGCGTTCGCGACCGGCACGTCCCGGGAGGTCAGCGCGGGGACGTCCAGGCTGTCGGTGCCCACCGCGGGCATCTGGACGAACGCGAGGTGCGGCGCGGCCGCGACCGCCTCGGCGTCGAGCGCGAGCCGTCCGGTGAAGTCGGCGACGACGATCTCGGCGTCGGCCAGGCCGGCGAGGAGGCCCGAGCGGTCGGCGGCGGCCGGGAACCGGACCTCGGCCGCGTCGCCGAGCGGCGCGAGCAGGCCCCGCACGACCGCCTCGTCGATCGGGGGCAGGGACAGGATCCGCCACGGCGCCGTCATCTCGAACCTCCAGGTGAAGCCGACCATCGATCGCGTTCCGGGATGTCGCGAACGTCCCGCTCGGTCACCTTATTGGGGCGTCCGCTTCCGGCCATCGAGGGCGGTTCGGAAGGTGCCGGATCCGACGGGCCGGCGCCCGCTCACCCGAACCGGACGAGCCCCCGGGACGGCGTGGCGGCGGCCCGGACGCGCCGGTCGTGCGGCTCCGCGGGCAGCTCCGGGACCAGCTCGCCGTCGTACACGAGCCCGACCGTCAGGATCGCGGGCCCGACCCGGGCCAGCGCGCGGTCGTAGGACCCGCCGCCGCGGCCGAGCCGCATGCCCGACTCGTCCACCGCGACCGCCGGGGCCAGGACGACGTCCGCGCTGGACACGGCGCCGGGGCCGCGCGGCGGCTCGGTCGGCTCCAGGCAGCCGCGGGGGCCGGGGGCGAGCGAGTCGGGGCCCTCGTAGGACGCCCAGTCGAGATCGCCGTCCGGCAGCAGCCGGGGGAGGAGCACGTACGCGCCGCGCTTCCACAGGGCGAAGAGAAGGCCGCGGGTCTCCGGTTCCGGTCCGACCGAAACGTACGCCGCGATCGTCCCGGCCATCTCCACCTCGGGCACGGACAGGAGCGCGTCGCGCAGCGCCCGGCCCGCCTCCGCGCGCTTCGCGGGCGCCATTGTGGCACGGTTACCCAGCAGTTTCGTGCGGAGTCCGGTCTTCGTTCCGATGTCGTGCACGCTGTCGTCCTTGCGGCTTACTAAGGTCTCTACATGACTGATATCGCACCCGTGACCAAGGCGGTCGTTCCTGCGGCCGGGCTCGGTACCCGATTCTTGCCCGCCACGAAGGCGACGCCCAAGGAAATGCTTCCCATCGTCGACAAACCGGCGATCCAGTACGTCGTCGAAGAGGCGGTGGACGCCGGCCTCAGCGACGTCCTCATGATCACCGGACGCAGCAAGCGGTCCATCGAGGACCACTTCGACCGAGCCTACGAGCTCGAGGAGGCCCTGCGCGCCAAGGGCGACGACGGGCGGCTCGCCGCCATCCGCGAGTCCAGCGAGCTCGCGATCATGCACTACGTGCGGCAGGGCGAGCCGCGCGGCCTCGGGCACGCGGTGCACTGCGCCCGGCAGCACGTCGGGCACGAGCCGTTCGCCGTCCTGCTCGGCGACGACATGATCGACGGCCGGGACAAGCTGCTGCGGCGCATGATCGAGGTCCGCGGCGAGTACGGCGGCAGCGTCGTCGCCCTCATGGAGGTGCCCGCCGACCAGGTCTCCGCCTACGGCTGCGCCGCCATCGAGGCCACCGGCGAGGACGACGTCGTCCGGATCAGCGACCTGGTCGAGAAGCCGTCCGCCGAGGAGGCGCCCAGCAACTGGATCATCATCGGCCGCTACGTCTGCGACCCGGCCGTCTTCGACGTCCTCGAGAAGACCCCGCCCGGCCGCGGCGGCGAGATCCAGCTCACCGACGCGCTGCGGACGCTCGCCGACATGCCCGCCGAGGAAGGCGGCGGCGTGTACGGGGTCAAGTTCCGCGGGCGCCGCTACGACACCGGCAACAAGCTCGAATACCTGCGCACCGTCGTCCAGTTCGCGGCGGAACGCCCCGACCTGTCGCCGGAGTTCCTGCCGTGGCTCCGCGAGTTCGTCCAGGCGCAGGACGGCGTGGGCGGCGACGGGAACGCGTGACGCCCCGTCACACTTGAGTGCATGAGAACGGTCGACGAGCATCTGAACGACATCCTCGGCAGCCTCACGGTGCTGCCGCCGCTCGACCTGGCGCTGCTGGAGGCGCGGGGAACGGTCCTCGCCGAGCCCGTCTCCGCGCCCGTCCCGCTGCCGCCGTTCGACAACTCCGCGATGGACGGCTACGCCGTCGTCGCGTCCGACGTCGCGGGGGCCACCGAGGCCGACCCGGTGGCGCTGCCGGTGGTCGGCGACGTCGTCGCGGGGGACCCGGCGGTGTCGGCGCTGCGCCCCGGGCTGACCGCCCGGATCATGACGGGCGCGCCGATGCCCGCCGGGGCCGACGCGGTGATCCCGGTCGAGTGGACCGACGGCGGGACGGCGCACGTCCGGATCGTCCGGTCCGCGCCGCCCGGGCACTACATCCGGCGCGCGGGCGAGGACGTCCGCGAAGGCCAGGTCGTCGTGCCCGCGGGCACCCGGCTCCGCGCGCCGCAGCTCGGCATGATCGCGGCGGTCGGCCGGGCCCGCGTGACCGTGCGGCCGAAGCCGCGCGTCGTCGTCGTCTCCACCGGGGACGAGCTACGCGAACCGGGCACGACCCTGGGGCACGGGCACATCTGGGAGTCGAACAGCTTCATGCTGACCGCCGCCGTCGCCGAAGCGGGCGGCGTCGGCTACCGGCACTCCACCGTCGACGACGAACCCGGCTCGGTCAGGGACATGCTGCAAGACCAGCTCGTCCGCGCCGACGCCGTCATCACGTCCGGCGGGGTCTCCATGGGGTCCCGGGACGTGGTCAAGGAGGCGCTCACCGGAACCGTGAAGTTCCACAAGGTCGGCATGCGTCCGGGCAAACCGCAGGGATTCGGCCTCATGGAAGGCACGCCCGTCTTCACCCTGCCCGGGAACCCGGTCAGCGCCTACGTGTCGTTCCAAGTGTTCGTCCGTCCCGCCCTACGCGCCATGCAGGGGCTTCCGCCGGAGCCCTTGCCCACGGTGAAGGCCGTCCTGTCCGGCGACATCAAGTCCCCTGCGGGCCTGCGGCACTTCCTGCGCGCGCGCCTCACCTACGACGGCGGCTACACGGTCGACCCCGCCGACGTGCAGGGCTCCCACCAGCTCGCGTCCCTCGCGTCCGCCGACGCGCTGATCACCGTCCCCGAGGACGTCGAGACCCTCCCCGCGGGTAGCACGGTCGACGTGATGAGATTGCCCGCATGACCGGGTTCTCCCACCTCGACGACGAGGGCGCCGCCCGCATGGTCGACGTCTCCGCCAAGGACGTCTCGGCCCGCACCGCGACCGCCACCGGGTTCGTCCGCCTCTCGCCCGCGTGCGTCGCGGCCCTCCGCGCCGGGGACGTCCCCAAGGGCGACGCCCTCTCCGTGGCCCGCATCGCCGGGATCATGGGCGCCAAGCGCGTCCCCGACCTCGTCCCCCTCTGCCACCCGATCGCCCTGCACGGCGTCACCGTCGACCTGGCGGTCGAGGACGCCGGCGTGGCGATCACCGCCGTCACCCGCACCGCCGACCGCACCGGCGTCGAGATGGAGGCGCTCACCGCCGTGAGCACCGCCGCCCTCGGCCTCGTCGACATGGTCAAGGCGATCGACCCCGCCGCCGTGATCACCGACGTCCGCGTCGAGGAGAAGACCGGCGGCAAGCACGGGACGTGGCGCCGATGAGGGCGATGGCCGTCACCGTCTCCAACCGCGCGTCCGCCGGCGTGTACCCCGACCGGTCGGGGCCCGTCCTCGTCGAGATGCTCGCCGGCCTCGGCTGCCGCGTCGACGGGCCCGTCGTCGTCCCCGACGGCGAACCGGTCGAGCAGGTGCTCCGCGACGCCGTCGCCGACGGCTACGACGTCGTCGTCACCACCGGCGGCACGGGCCTCACCCCCACCGACCTGACCCCCGAGATGACCCGCCGCGTCCTCGACCGCGAGATCCCCGGGATCGCCGAGGCCGTCCGGGCGGAGAACCGCGACGCCGTCCCGACCGCGATCCTCTCCCGCGGCCTCGCGGGCGTCGCGGGCCGCACCCTCATCGTCAACCTGCCGGGTTCGACCGGCGGCGTGCGCGACGGCATGGCCGTCCTCGGGCGCGTCCTCGCCCACGCCGTCGACCAGATCCATGGCGGCGACCACAAAAAATAGCGTTCATACGCCGCACCAGGGAATCATGGAACCGTGGAACGAATGCGGGGATGGCCGGTCACCCTGACCGAAGGTCCCGTCGGACTGCGCCCGCTGCGGCACCGCGACGCGTCCGTCTGGCGCGAGCTGCGGGTCCGCAACGCCGACTGGCTGCGCCCCTGGGAACCCACCAACCCCGAGACGCCGCTGTTCCGCAGCGGCCTCGGCCCCTACGTCAGCATGGTCCACACGATGCGCCGCGAGGCCCGCCAGGGCCTCGCGCTGCCGTGGGTCGTCACCCACGAGGACGACTTCGTCGGCCAGGTCACGATCGGCGCGATCGTCTGGGGCTCGGCCCGCTCCGCCCAGATCGGCTACTGGGTCGACCGCCAGGTCGCCGGCCGCGGCGTCATCCCCACCGCCGTCGCCCTCGCGGTGGACCACTGTTTCTTCACCGTCGGCCTCCACCGCCTCGAGGCCAATATCCGCCCGGAGAACGCCGCGAGCCGCCGCGTCGTCGAAAAACTGGGATTCCGCGAAGAAGGAATTCGGCGCCGGCACCTGCACATCGACGGCGCCTGGCGCGACCACATCTGCTACGCCCTCACCGTCGAGGACGTGCCCGGTGGCCTGCGCTCCCGCTGGCTCGCCGACCGCCGCCGAGCATTTCCCCGGCAGTGACTTTCGACTCGTAAATATCCTGCGCGATCGAAGAGTCGGCAAACGGAGAGTAACGGCGCGATCGATCTCGCGACACACCGCCCCTTATGCTCGTCAACCTCTGACACCGGCTCGTACCGTGCGGGGCGTGACCCTGCTCCCAATGCACGTGCGCGGGCCGATAGTCGGCCCGCGCCGCAGGCGTGCCCTGGGGGTGGTCCGATGAGCAGTGCCGTCCTCTACCTCGCCATCGTCGCCGTCTGGGCGATCGTCCTCGTCCCCATGTGGCTCCGCCGCGACACCGAGAAGCAGGACGAGTTCGAGGAGGAGCACACCGAACCGGAGCCGCGCCGCACCCGCGCGCCGTCCCGCGCCCGGGTCATCGCCCGGCGCCGCCGCCGCACCGCGGGCCTCACCGCCCTGCTCGCCACCGCCGCCACCGTCGCCGCCTTCGGCGTCGCCCCCTGGTGGGTCGCCGCGCCCCCGGCCGTCCTCCTGGTCGGCCACCTCGCGCTCCTCCGCGTCGCCGTCGGCATGGACGCCGCCCGCCGCGAGTCCGCCGCGCGCGCCCGCGCCGCCGCCGCCCGCCGCGCCGCCCAGACCGTCCCCGAGCCGGCCGCCGAACCCGCCGAGATCATCGAGCTCCCGACGCCCGAAGAGGTCTTCGACCAGTACGCCGACGACCGACGCGCCGTCGGCGAGTGACCGGGATGGCGCGAACACCCTCCAGAGTTTGCTAATCTAAACACGTCCTTGGGGCTGTGGCGCAGTCCGGTAGCGCACCTCGTTCGCATCGAGGGGGCCAGGGGTTCAAATCCCCTCAGCTCCACCAAGGAACACCAGGTCAGAGGCCCGGTCGGAGAATGCTCCGGCCGGGCCTCCGGTCTTTTCATCGGTTCATGCGGCTTCTGAGCGGGCTCATCGCCGCCCGATGTCCTCGCCGAAACTCTCCGTGCGGTGTGTTCGAGTGCGCCCGTTCGACTTCCTCGGCCCGGCGGGGACGGTGGTTCGGCGCCGACCGCCGCCTACCTGTGCCGGATGGTCCGGGCGGCACGCGGCCGACCGGGGGTGTCCGAGCGCTCCGAGATCAGAGCGCCCGTGACACCTTTGACAGGCAAGTTGCTGCTTGCCTATTGTCTCTTTCAGCAGGGTGTTTCTACTACATGGAGGCGAAGGGGGAGGCCGATGGCGGACGACATCGCCTACGGGACTCTGGAGACGGTCGACGGGCGTCCGGTGCTGCGGTTCGAGCGGTGGCTCGCGTACCCCGTCGAGCGGGTGTGGCGGGCGGTCAGCGTGCCGGCGGAGCTCGGACGGTTCTTTCCCGGCGCCGTGGACTGGACGCCGGAGGCGGGAGAGGTCATCGACCTCGGCGGGGCGACCCTCGACGTGACCGAGGTCGATGCGCCGCACCGGCTGGCATGGACGTTCGCGGGGCAGCCGCAGAGCTTCGGGCTGACCGCGGAGGAAGGCGGCTGCCGGCTGGTGTTCACGCACGTCATCGACGGCCTGCCGGCCGCGCAGACCGCGGCCGGATGGGAGACCTACCTCGCGCGGCTGGAGCCGCATCTGGCCGGCGGACACCTCTCCGAGGAGGAGGCGCACGAGCCGTGGAGGGAGATCCACGAGCGGTACGCCCGGCGCTTCGGCGTCGACCCGGAGCCGGGGCGGCGCTGGGCGGCGGCGAACCTGCCCGCCTGACGGGGGAACGCGTGCGCCCCGGCCGTTGGGCCGGGGCGCTCCGGGGTCAGTCGGTTCGGGCGGCGGTGGCGGCGGGGGCGGCCTCGTCGGCGAGGCGCTCCATGCCGCTCGTGGTCTTCAGCGGCTTCTCCTTGATGAACGGGACGATCAGCAGGACGAGCAGGGCGAACGGGGTCGCGAAGAGGAAGAGGTCGGCGGTCGCGACGCCGTAGGCGTCCTCGACGATGGCGCGCATGGGGGCGGGCAGCGTCGTCATGTCGGGGACGCCGTGGCCGGCGGCCTGGCCGCCGGCGGGGGCGCCCGACGCCTCGAGGCTCTTCGTGATCTCTGCGGTGACGCGGTTGGCGAGGATCGCGCCGAGCACGCTGGTGCCGATGGTGCCGCCCATGCTGCGGAAGAAGGACAGGACGGACGTGGCGGCGCCGAGTTCGGCGGCCGGGACGTCGTTCTGCGCGGCCAGCACGAGGTTCTGCATCAGCATGCCGACGCCGATGCCGAGGAGCGCCATGTAGACGCTGAGGACGGCGAAGTGGGTGTCGGAGCCGATGGTGGACAGCAGGCCGAGGCCCGCGGTCATGAAGGCGGCGCCCGCGATGAGGTAGACCTTCCACTTGCCGGTGGCGCTGATGAGCTGCCCGGCGACGGTGGAGGAGACCAGCAGGCCGAAGATCATCGGCAGGCTCATCAGGCCGGCGACCGTCGCGGACTTGCCCAGGGAGACCTGGAAGTACTGCGAGAGGAAGACGGTGCCGCCGAACATGGCGACGCCGACCAGGAGGCTGGCGACGGTCGTCAGGGTGACGGTGCGGTTGCGGAAGATGTCGAGGGGGATGACCGGCTCGGCCACCCGGGACTCGACGAGGACGGCGGCGGCCAGGAGCACGACGCCGCCGGCGGTGAGGACGGCGGTCTGCCAGGAGGCCCAGTCGAACTCGATGCCGGCCAGCGAGACCCAGATCAGCAGCGTGCAGACGCCCGCGACGATGAGGAACGCGCCGAGGAAGTCGATCTTCACGTCGCGGCGGACGGTCGGCAGCTTCAGCGTGCGCTGCAGGAGCAGGATCGCGAGGAGGGCGAACGGCACGCCGATGAAGAAGCACCAGCGCCAGCCGAGCCAGGAGGTGTCCACGAGGACGCCGCCGATGAGCGGCCCGGCGACGGTGCCGACGGCGAAGACGGCGCCGAAGATGCCGGCGTACTTGCCGAGCCGGCGGGGCGGGATGATCGCGGCCATCACGACCTGGGCGAGGGCGGTGAGGCCGCCCGCGCCGATGCCCTGCGCCACCCGGCTGAAGATCAGCAGCCCGACGTCGTGGGAGAAGCCCGCGAGCAGGGAGCCGACGACGAACATGCCCAGGGAGAGCTGGAGCAGGAGCTTCTGGTTGTAGAGGTCCGCGAGCTTGCCCCACAGCGGCACGGTGGCGGTCATGGCCAGCAGTTCGGCGGTGACGACCCAGGTGTAGGACGACTGGCCGGCGCCCAGGTCGGCGATGATCCGGGGCAGCGCGTTGGCGACCACGGTGCCGGCGAGGATGGCGACGAACATGCCCGCCATCAGCCCGGACATGGCCTGGAGTATCTGCCGCCGGGTCATGGAGGTGGGCGCCGCTGCGGGCGCCGCTGATGCTTTCACGACATCTCTTTCGGGAGGGTTCCGGATGTGCGTCAGGCGGGGTCGCGGGGCCCGGGCAGCCCGGCGGCGAGGTGGTCGAACACCTCGTGGAAGACGTCCATGAAGGGGCGCTCGTCCTGCCGGACGCACCAGTGCTCGACGGCGACCCGGACGGCCGTGGCGCCGACGGCGGCCAGCAGCCGCGCGTAGAGGTCCGGGCACGCGGGCCCGCCGCCGGTGGACGAGCGCGCGGCGAGGACGTCGGCGAGGCCGACCTCGTCGGCCATGAGGACGCCGATGCTGCGGACGAGGAGGTGCGGCGAGTTGCGCAGCACCTCGGCGTGGAGGGCCCACAGTTCGTGCTGCTGCTCGGCCTCGGCGAGCTCCGCCGCCAAGGCCGTGCGCAGCGCCTCCAGCGGCGGGAGGGCGGACGGCGCGTCGAGCACCGCGCCCCGGATGCGGGCGCTCGACTCCGCGCCGAGCATGACGTAGACGTCGTCCCGGGAGGCGAAGTAGTTGAAGAACGTGCGCGGGGACACGCCCGCCGCCTCGCTGATCGCCTCGACGGTGACGTTCTCCACGCCGTGCTCCGCCGCGAGCCGCACCGCGGCCTCGACGAGCGCCGCGTGCGTGGCCCGCTTCTTGCGTTCCCGCAAGCCGCCCTCGACGGCGGTCTTCTCCCCCTGCACGTCCTGCATGCTATGCAAACTTGCACGGGCTGCAAAATTGCACGGCGTGCGTGAATCCGTGCGCCCCTCGCGGGCCCACAAATAACCGAATCTGATTCGGGAAAGGTCTTCACTCTCCGGGACGGCGGCGCGATCATGGGGTGACCGTCGAGCGTTGGGAGGGGCCCATGGCGATCGCCATCGGCGAGGAGCACCGCGAACTGGCCGGGACGACCAGGACGTTCCTGAACGACCAGGGCGCGCGCGCAGCGAACCGCGCGCTGCTGGAAGCGGACGAGGAGACGCTGCCGGCGTTCTGGGACGACTTCGCCCGGCTCGGCCTGCTCGGGGTCCATCTGCCGGAGGAGCACGGCGGCGGCGGGGCGGGGCTCCCGGAGCTGGTCGTGGTCGTCGAGGAGCTCGGCCGGGCCCTGGCGCCGGGGCCGATGGTGCCGACGATGGCGGCGGCCGCGGTGATCGCCGCGCGCGGCACCGACGAGCAGCGCGCCCGGCTGCTCCCCGACCTGGCGTCCGGCCGGACGGTCGCGGCGCTCGGCATCGGCGGCGCGGTCGCGGTGGACGGCGGGACGGCGACCGGCGACGCCGGGGTCGTCCTCGGCGGCGGCCTCGCCGCGCTGCTGGTGCTCCCCGCGGGCGACGACATGATCGTCGTCCGGGCGGACGCGCCGGGCGTGGAGGTCGAGGTGCCGCCGAACCTCGACCCGTCCCGCCGTTCGGCCCGCGTCAGGCTCGACGGCGCGGAGGTCGCGGACGTCCTGCCGTCGGCGCGCGCGCACGCCGTGGCCATCGCGCGGACGGTCGCGGGCGCGGAGGCCGTCGGCGGGGCGCTGGAGTGCGTCGAGCGGTCGGTCGAGTACGCGAAGGTCCGGGAGCAGTTCGGGCGGACGATCGGGACGTTCCAGGCGGTCAAGCACCACTGCGCGGACATGCTCGTCGCGGCGGAGCTCGGCACGGCGGCGGTGTGGGACGCGGCGCGCGCGGCGTCCGCGCCCGCGGCGGAGTTCGAGTACGCGGCGGCCGTCGCCGGGACGCTCGCCCCGCCCGCGTTCACCGGGAACGCCGGGCTGAACACGCAGGTGCACGGCGGGATCGGGTTCACCTGGGAGCACGACGCGCACCTGCTGCTGCGGCGCGCGGCGACGATCGAGGCGGTCGTCGACCCGCGGGACGCGGCGCGGGACGTCACCCGGCTGAGCGTCGCGGGCGTCGTGCGGGCGACGGAGCTCGACCTGCCGCCGGAGGCGGAGGCCAAGCGGCCCGAGGTGCGGGCGCTGGCGCGGGAGATCGCGGCGCTGCCGGAGGACGAGCAGCGCGTGCGGCTGATCGACACCGGGTACGTGCAGCCGCACTGGCCGCGCCCGTGGGGGCTGGAGGCGTCCGCCGGGCTGCAGCTCGTGATCGACGAGGAGTTCCGCGCGGCGAAGGTGAAGCGGCCCTCGTACGGGATCACGAGCTGGAACATCCTCACGCTCGTCCAGCACGGCACGCAGGACCAGATCGACCGGTGGGTGCGCGCCGCGCTGCTCGGCGACGAGGTGTGGTGCCAGCTGTTCAGCGAGCCGGAGGCCGGATCGGACGCGGCGGCCGTGAAGACGCGGGCGGTGAAGGTCGAGGGCGGCTGGAAGGTCAACGGGCAGAAGGTGTGGACGAGCGGCGCGCACTACAGCCGCCGCGGCCTCGCGACCGTCCGGACCGACCCGGACGCGGCCAAGCACGCGGGCGTCACGATGATGGTGATCGACATGAAGGCGCCCGGCGTGGAGGTGCGGCCGCTGCGGCAGGCGACGGGCGGCTCGGAGTTCAACGAGGTGTTCTTCTCCGACGTGTTCGTCCCGGACGAGGACGTGATCGGCGCGCCGAACGAGGGCTGGAAGGTCGCGCGGGCGACGCTGGGCAACGAGCGGGTCAGCATCGGCGGCGGCGTCGGCGCGCCGCTCGGCTCGGACGTCGTCGGGCTGTACGCCGAGGACCCGGACGCCGTCCCGGCGGACCGGGTCGGCGCGCACGCGGCGGAGGAGCGGGCGCTGAAGCTGCTGAACCTGCGCAGCGCCGAGCGGGCCGTCGCGGGCGGCGAGCCCGGGCCGGAGGGCAACATCACGAAGCTGGTGCTGGCCGAGCACGGGCACGCCACGGCCGCGCTGCTGGGCGAGTTCGCCGGGCCGCAGACGGCGTTCGGCGACGGCGCCGGGGCGATGGCGGGGCTGATGCGGCTGGGGTCGCGGGCGATGTCGATCGCCGGCGGCACCTCGGAGATCACCCGCAACCAGATCGCCGAGCGCATCCTCGGGCTGCCCCGCGACCCGCTGATCAAGTAGCCGGCGGCCGGCCCGCCGCCCACCGGCGGCGGGCCGCGGCGCCGCGTCCGGTTTCGGGCGGTTTCCGCAGGGCAAGGGGCCTGTGAGAGCCGAACGAGTGGACGGCGCCCCATGACGACGATCGAGAAGAAACTGGTCGACTACCTCAAGGACGCGCACGCGCTCCAGCAGCACGTGCAGGGCGTCCTGAGCGAGCTGCTCACCACGGCGGCCGACGAACCGGACCTCTGCCGCCGCCTGGGGGAGTACGCGCGCCGCAACCGCGTGCACACCCGCGCGATCGAGGACCGGCTCCGCGCGCACCGCGCCTCGCCGTCGATCGTCCGGGACGCCGAGATGCTGTGGGGCTCGATCGCCGACGTGCTGAGGTACCGCAACCACGTCGGACGGCACGTCCGGGACGGCTACGTGTCGGCCCACCTGCAGATCGCCGAGGCCGAGATGCTCCGCCGCATCGCCGCCCGCGCCGGGGACGGCGAGACGGCGGAGGTCGCGGCGGCGGTGTGCGACGACGCCCACGCGGTCGCCGCCGCGATCTCCGACAACTGGGACGCCGCCGTCGAGCTGTCGCTCCGCCGCCACGGCGTGCGCGCGCACCGCTGACGCGGTGTGAGCCCGCGCGCGTCCTGTGGGAGGATCCGCGGGATGAGCGACCGAGCGGACGAACCAGACGAACCGGCCCCCGCGCCGTCCGAACCGGTCCACGCCGACCTGGTTCTCGTTCCCGAACCCGACCCGGTGCCCGGGGCGGACGCGCCGTCTCCCGCGCCGAGGGGCGGGGCGACGGCGGGCACGCGCGTCCTCGGCTTCGGGCTGTTCGCGGGCGCGGTCGCCGCGGTCGTCCGGGTGGCGGCCGACGGCGCGGGCGGCGACTGGCGCTCGGGCGTGTTCGTCTCCGGCCTGGCCGCGTCGCTGGTGCTCGGCGGCCTCGCGATGAACGGGTGGCTCACCCGGCTCGTGAACCGGCTGCTGTGGATCTTCCCCGCGACGCTGCTGTTCATGGGGGTCGTCCTCGTCCTCGACCCCGGCTACGGGGCCTTCCTCAACGGGGACGCGGAGCGCGGCCGGGTCGAGTCCGACGGCCAGGCGACCGGGTTCGCCGTCCTCCTGCTCGTGGTGGGCGTCGCCGGGCTCGCCGGGTACGGCTACGCCGCCCGGCACCGCGTCTTCCGCCGGTAGCCGTGCCGCCCGGGTCAGGCGGGCCTGGTGGCGGGCTGGAACCGGAACGACACCGATTCCATCAGCGGCCGGCGCTTCGTCTTCTGCACGGCGGCGATGCGCCAGCCGTCCCCGTCCCCGTCCCCGCCGTCCCTGACCAGCGTGTAGGTCGCGACCTTGCCGAGCCGCTTGGGGGCGCGCTTGGCGACCTCGCCGCGGGTCACGACGACGGCGGAGTCCCCGTGGACGCGGACGTCCACGATCTCCAGGGCCATCCGGGTCCCTTTGAGGAACCCGTCGAACAGGGCCTGGTGGGCGCGGCCGATCTCGGGGCCGCCCCGGTAGACGGTGCCGACGAAGGTCACGTCGACGGCGTCCGCGGTGAAGCAGGCCCCGTAGGCGGCGCCGTCGCCGCGGTTCCAGGCGTCCCGCGCCCGCTCCAGCAGCGCGCGTATCGCGGTGTCGTCGGCGCCGGTGGCCGCGCCGGTCGTGTCGGTCGTCATGACGGGACGCCTCCATGGTAGCTTCTCGGAAGAAGTTTCTTCGGAGAGGATTTCTCTTCGTTAAGGAAGAGATTAGGGAGGGGCGGGCCCGATGTCAACGGCGGATCCGAGTCGCGTCTACCGCACGTACCTGAGCGCGGTGCTCCTGCACACCCACGCGGGCGCGCGCGCCTGCGGGCTCGGGGCCAGCGACCTGTACGCGCTGAACATCCTCGACCTGGAGGGCGCGATGACGCCGGGCGAGCTGGGCGCGCGCACCGGACTGACCACCGGTCCGACGACCCGGCTGATCGACCGCCTCGAAGAAGCCGGGTACGTCCGGCGCGTCCCCGCGCCCGGGGACCGGCGCAAGGTCATCGTCGAGCCGGTGGGGGAGCCCGCCGAGCTGGACGAGGTCCTCGCCCCGGCCCGGCGCGGCATCGGCGAGATCATCGCCGGATACCCGCCCGAGCAGCGGGCCGTCCTGTTCGACTACTTCGCCCGCGCGGCCGACGCCTACCGCCGGGCGACCGACGACCTCCGGACGGACTGACCCCCGGCCGCCGGCCGCCCCGGCCCCCGGCCGCGGCGGCCTCCGGTCACCAGAGTCCGGACGAGGCGTCGTCGGGCCACTCCTCCGGTTCGGCGACCCAGCCCGCGACGAGGACGAGGCCGGTGGGGCGGTGCCGCGCGAGGAAGCCGAACGGGCGGTCGAAACCGGCGGACAGCACCGGGGCCTCGCTCTGCGGCGGCGCGGCCCCGGCCACGGCCGCGAAGGCGGTGACGGCCGCGGCCGTGAACCCCTCCGCGGTGAAGGTCGCGTGGACGTCCTGCGCGCCCTGCCCGACCTTGAGCGGCGCCCGGCTGATCCCGGGGAGGTGGCCGCGCGGATCGTCGCCGGAGACCGTCGCCAGCCCGAACAGGCCGGGGCTGTCCAGCAGGTCGTGCCGGGCGCCGACATCGAACCGGACGGTCGTCGTGTGCAGGGTCGGCGTGGGGTCGTGGGACGGGACGCTCACCAGTTCCACGCCCGGTGCCGTGCGGGCGACGGGTTCGGCGAGCAGCTCGGCGCCGCGCCGCAGCGGGTGCCGGCCGTCGAGGGCGGCCGCCCCGGCCGCGACCACCTCGCCCGCCGGGCGGTCGGGCGCGCCGAGGAGCAGGTGGACGTCGACGTCGTCGACGCCCGCCACGGTGAGGACGGTGAGCGGCCCGCCGGGCGTCTCGGCGAGGGCGAGCGGGTCGAGGTCGGGGCCGCCGCGGTACAGGCCCGCGAGCCCGTTCGGCCGCCCGGCCCAGGGGCCGCCCCGCGGCCGGAGCGGGACGTCCCGGAAGGGGGCGCGCCAGCGGGTGTCGACGCTCAGCGCGGTCGCCAGCACCAGGAGGGTGTCGGGGTCGAGCGCCACGGGCATCCGCCGCAGCCGCCCGCGCGTGTGCCGCTCGACCCAGGCGTCCAGCCGGGGGCGGTCGGCGTCGGGGTCGCCGCTGAGCTCGCCGCGCGCCCCGCCGGGCGCGGCGTCGAGCCACCAGGGGTTCAGCGGCAGCCCCGCCCGGTGCCAGACGCCGAACGCGCCGTCGACGGCGGTGCCGCGCGCGAGGATCTCCAGCAGGTCGCGCGCGTCGCGGTCGGCGCCGGCGGCGTCGCGGCCGACGGCGTCCTGCAGTTCGGCGCGCGCCGGCCCGTCGGCGGCGGCGGCCAGCAGCGCGAGCAGCGGCCAGAGCCCCGCCCCCGACAGCGCGGTCGTCCCCCCGGTGCAGGCGTGCCGCGCCCATCTCGCCGTCAGGTCGTTGGAGGCTCGTACGGCTCCGTCGGTCACGCGCTCGTCTCCCGTCCGCGGCGAAAAGGCCGATGCTAGTGCGCCGCCCGCCGCGTCCTCGACGCGTTCACGCCTGCGCGACGGCCAGCGCCAGCGACCCGACGGCGAGCGCCAGGTACCCGCCGGGGAACGCGAAGTTGTAGAAGACCCGGGCGCGGACGTGCGCGACGATGGCGCCCACGAAGAACAGGACGAGGCCCGTCGCGGCGGCGATCCCGATGTACGGGACGCCCAGGAGGCCGAGCAGCAGTCCGGCGGCCCCGGCCGCCTTGAGCGCTCCCAGCCAGGGCACCCACGACGCGGGGAGGCCCACCTCGGCCGAGTTCCCCATCACGAAACGGGCCTTGGCGAAGTCCGCGGCGGCCATTCCGGCATTGGCCGCGATCGTGGCGACGGTGACGGCGACATAGGAGATGAACAGCATGGTTCCAGGCTGGTGGGGGGCCGTCAGGGGCGTCCAATACACCTGTCCATAACCTGGCGGCATGGACGTCGACACCCGGCTGCTGCGCTACTTCGTCACCGTGGCCGAGGAGGGCAACCTGACCCGCGCGGCGGAACGGCTGTACGTCTCCCAGCCCGCGCTGACCAAGCAGATCAGGCAGCTGGAGGCCCGGCTCGGCGTCCGGCTGTTCACCCGGTCCCGGGCGGGCATGGCGCTCACCGATCCCGGCCGGGCCCTCGCCGACCGCGCACCGGCCCTGCTGGACGGCTGGGACGACGCCTGGCGCGCGACGAAGGCCGCGTCCCGCCGCGCCGCCCGCGTCCTGTACGTCGGGTACCTGGCGAGCGCCGCCAACGAGGCGACCCCGCGCATCATCGCCGAGTTCGTCCGGCGCCGCCCCGGCTGGCGGGTCGAGATGCGGCAGTCGCCCTGGTCGGCGCCCGCCGCAGGCCTCGACGAGGGGACCGTGGACGTCGCCCTCGTGCGGCTCCCGTTCCCCGGGCAGGACGGCTTCCACGTGCGGGTCCTGATCACCGAGCCGCGCCATGTCGTGCTGCCCGCCGCGCACCCGCTCGCCGCCCGCGAGATCGTCGCGTTCCGGGAGGTGCGGGACGAGCCGTTCGTCGCGCCCGCGCCGGAGACCGGCGCCTGGCGGGACCACTGGACGGGCGCGGACGAGCGCGACGGCCGCCCGCCGCGCATCGGCACCGTCGTCGAGCAGCCGGACGACTGGCTGAGCGCCATCGCGAACGGCCTCGGCATCGGCCTCGCGCCCGCGTCCGCCACCCGCTTCTACGCGCGTCCGGGCATCGTCTACCGCCCCGTCGCGGACATCGCCCCCAGCCGCGTCGCCGTCGCGTGGCCCCCGGCCGCCGACGGGAACCCCGTGGTGCGGGACTTCGTGGAGTCCTGCCTGGCGGAACTGCCAGACGGGGACTGATCAGGTCACCGACGCGAGGAACTCCTCGGTCTTGACCGGGTCCAGCAGCCAGTTCGAGAAGTCCGCCGGGTTCGCGTAGCCGTGCGCGAACCGGTACGCGACCCGCTCGTTCCGCGACGCCGTCGCGAGGACCTTCTGGACGTGCTCGGGGAGCGGCCCGAGCATCATGTTCGTGTAGGCCGTCGGGTGCCTCGCGTACTCCCAGTAGGCGTCGAACGTCCGCTGCATCCACGCGGGGTCGAACGGGCGGTCGCCCCGCTCCAGGATCGACCGGAGGTAGATTTCGGCGCACCGCACCGCGTTGTTCGAGCCCTGCCCGGTCACCGGGTCGTTCGCGACGACGACGTCCGCCATGCCGAGGACGTGCGCGGTCGGCGACAGCGTCCCGACCGGGTGCCGGACGACCGGCGCGTACCCCCCGTAGAGGGTGCAGCGGGCGTCGGTGGGCTGCGCGTCGACCGTCCGCTCGTACTCCCACGGCACGAACCGCCGCATCATGTCGAGCGTCCGGGCGAGGTGCCCCGCCGGGCCGGGGCGGTCGTCCCACACGTCGAACGGGCCGCCGGGGACCGCCTCCCACAGCAGGATGTCGCAGGCGCCGGTGTGGGTGTAGCCGGGCATGAAGAACAGCTCCCCGACGCCCGGTGTGGCGGTGATCCGGACGTGCGGCTCGGGATGGCCGGGCCACGGGGTCATGCCGTGCAGGTAGATGCACGACAGCTTCCGCTGCGGACGGTCGTAGGGCGAGCGGCTCGCGTCCCGGTCGAACAGCTCCACCAGCTCGCCCTTGCCCGCCGCGACGACCGTCAGGTCGTAGAGGGCGGAGAGCCCCTCCAGGTCGGAGGTCATCACGCTGTGGTAGACGGCGTTCCCGCCGCGCTGCTCGAACAGCTCCAGCCAGCCCGCCATCTTGACCCGCTGGTCGACCGACTGGGCGAAGTCGTCCCAGCGGCCCAGCGTCTGGAGCGCCCGCTCGCCGGGCGGGCCGGCGACGGTGACGCGCTGCGCGACGATCCGCGGCGTCCGGTCCTCCCACAGGTTCAGCCCGTGGTCCCGCTCGATCTGGAGCTGCGGCCAGAAGACGCACTGCGTCGACATGATGCGGCCGGCGCGGATCTCCTCCGGCGTCCGCGCCGACATGACCGTGACCTCGTACCCTTCCGCTTGCAGGCACAGGGCGAGCTGCAGACCGGCCTGTCCCGCGCCGACGATCAGGATCCTTCGCATTGCTTCCTCCCTTTGCCGGGGGCCGGTCTTCAGTTGTGGACGTGCGGGTTCACTTGGCGGCGTGCCCCGCGGTGGCCTGGAGGGTGTGGCCCAGCGCCTCGGTGAGGACCCGGACGACCGAGCCGCGGTCGCGCGCGTCGAACGCCACGAGCGGCACGCCGTCGTCGAGCCGCAGCGCCGCCCGGATCTGCGGGATCCGGTGCGTCTGCACGCCGTCGAACAGGTTCACGGCGACGATGAACGGGACGTCCGAGTCGTTCTCGAAGTAGTTGACGGCGGGGAACGACACGTCCAGCCGCCGGGTGTCGACGAGGACGACCGCCGCGCTCGCCCCGCGGCACAGGTCGTCCCACATGGACCAGAAACGCGGTTGCCCGGGCGTCCCGAACAGGTACAGCAGCAGGTCGGACGCCAGCGTGACGCGGCCGAAGTCCATCGCGACGGTGGTGGTGGTCTTGCCGTCGCCCGCGCGGACCGGGTCGATGTTCGCCGCCGCCTGCGTCATCCACGCCTCGGTGTTCACCGGCGGGATCTCCGAGATGGCCTCCACCAACGTCGTCTTGCCGACGCCGAACCCGCCCGCCACGACGATCTTGACGGACGTGCGCGCGATGGTCCGTCCGGGCGGCCGCCGGGACGCCGCGTCAGGCGAGCTCGCGTAGACCATCGATCACTCTCTCCAGGACGTGCGGGTCGTACGGGGAGGTGTCTGCGTCGGCGATCGCGACCCGGTCGCCCGCCGCGAGGTCGGCGAGCAGGACGCGGGTCACCCCGAGCGACACCCCGCAGTGGGCGGACAGTTCGGCGACCGACTCGGTCGCGGCGTGCGCCCGCTGGTACAGGGCCCGCGCCTCGGGCAGCAGCCGCTCCGCGAACGCCGCGTCGTACCGGGTGCCCGAGATGAGCGTGTGCACCAGCAGATGCCGGCGGCCCCGGGTCCGTCCGCCGGTCAGCACGTACGGCCGGACCCACGGATTGGCCGTCATGTCGTCCCTCCTGCCGGGTCGGTCGCGGCGCTCACGGGCGCGGTCACGGCATCGCCTGCTCCGCCATGCGGCGCAGGTCGTCGCGCATCTGCGGAGTGAGGACGCGCCCGGCGCCGTGCACGAACTTGGTCATCTCGTGGGCGACGGCGCCGAGGTTCGCGCCCTCGCCGACCAGCACGGCCAGCCCCGCGAGCCGCCCGATGCTCATGAACAGCAGGTGGCCGGTGCCGAACTTCAGCATGATCTGGTCGCAGCCGCCCGCGCCGACGTGCCCCGCGATGTTGTTGCCGAGGCTGATCATCCCGCTGGTCAGCGCGGCCATCGGGTCGACGAACTCCGACGGGTGCGAGCCCGACTCGACGAGCGCGAGGCCGTCCGACGACACGATCAGCGCGAACGTCACGCCCGGTGTCGCGGACGCGAACTGCCTGAGCAGCCACCCGAAGTCCTGCGGGCCGGTCGGGCCGGTGGAGGCGATGCTCATTGCCGTCCTTCCTGCTGCTCGTCGGCGGGGCGGCGCGCGCCCGCGGTGAAGGCGTCCAGGTCCGCGGCGAACGACCCGGAGCCGGTGTCGGCGGGTTCCGCGGGCTCGGCGGGGGCGGCGGGCTCGGCGACGGGGCGCAGGCTGGTGCGCTGCCGGCGCGGCAGCCCGCCGAGGTCGGCGTCGCTCGCGATGTTCAGCGCGGGCGCGGGCGCGGGCCGCGCCGGGCGCTCGGCGCGGCGCGCCATGGTCAGGGTCCCGGCCGCCGGGGGCGCGTCGCCCGCGCGGGGCTCGGCCGCGGGGATCTCGCAGAGCAGCTGCGGCGGGACCGTCACCATGGCGATCGTCCCGCCGGCGCGGGCCGCGAACCGGACGGTGACGCCGTGCCTGCGGGCCAGCCGGTGCACCACCGGGAACCCGGTCTGCCGCGCCGTCTCCCGCGTCATCGGCGGCACCGGACCCGCCAGCGCGGCGTTCAGCCCGTCGAGCTGCTCCGCCGGCATGCCGATGCCCGAGTCCTCGATGCGGAGCATCACGCCGCCGTCGTCCAGCAGGTGCGCGCTCACGGTCACCTGCGCGGGGGAGAACCGCGTCGCGTTGTCCAGGAGCGCCGCGACGAGGGACGCCGCGTCATCGACGGCGTGCGCGGGCACCGCGAGGTCCACCACGCGCCGGACCGACACCTGCCGGTACCCCTCGATGGACGACGCGGCCATGCGCACGACGTCCAGCAGGGACGTGTCGGCGCCGGAGACGTCCGCGTCGCCGCGGTCCGCGAGCACCCGCAGGTCGCGGGCGACCCGCCGCATCCGGGTGACGCCGTGGTCGATCTCGTACAGGGCCTCCAGCCGGTCGGGGTCCTCCTCCCGGCTTTCGAGCATGTCCATCGCGGGACGCATCTTCTCCGCGAGCACGAGGAACTGCATGCAGAAGCGCTCGCACAGCTCGGCCCACACGTCCGCGTCGCCGCGGCGGACCTCCGGCGCGGCGCCCTCGGCGGGGACGGGCGCCGCGGGCGGTGCCGCGGGTCGCGGTGCGGGCG
>NZ_QHJN01000135.1:0-22423 GCF_003947565.1 Actinomadura sp. WAC 06369
CTAATAGGCCGAGTGGCTTGAACACACTGAACGTTCAAAGCATCTCGCTGTGTGTTTGTTCGCGTCCCTGTGTGGTTCCTGGAAAACAAAAGGGAACCTGTTTTGATAAGTGAATTTTCGAGCTGTCTGCTCGGACGTTGATTTGCCTGCCCTGGTTTGTTGCGGGGTGGTGCGTGAGGCGTTCGGTGGTTATGGCGAGAGGGAAACACCCGGTCCCATTCCGAACCCGGTAGTTAAGCCTCTCAGCGCCGATGGTACTGCATGGGAGACTGTGTGGGAGAGTAGGACGCCGCCGGACATTTTTTGTGGGAAGGCCCCGCCGTTTACGGCGGGGCCTTTCTCATTTGGGGGGAGCGGCTCAGGGGGGCGGCCGTGCCGTCACGGTGCCTGCCGGCGAGTTCCGGTTTTCCGTGAAAGCGGGATACGGTCGTGCCGGGCGGGCCAGCACCTTTAGCTGCCGGTGATTCCCTCGAAAGTAATCGGACGCTTTTGGTGTGATGCTTTCGAGGGAAACGGGGGCTACCGGCTTCCTGGGGCTCGTATCGCTCGTCGCTGACCTGCGATAAGGGTGTTCTGTGCGGTGGGAGCGCTCCTCTCGCGAGGGTGCGGGCAATGGAATCCGTGCAGGGTGATCTCCTAGGCTGCCGGTGTGACTGAGGAGATTCGGGAGCGCGAGGCGACGGGGACCGGCCCGGGCGGAATCGACACCACGGTGGCGACGCCGGCGCGCATTTACGACTACTTCCTCGGCGGCAAGGACAACTACGCCGTCGACCGGCAGGCCGCCGAGGAGATCATGAAGGCGGTACCGGAGGCGCCCGCGGCGGCCCTGGCGAACCGGGCGTTCCTGCGGCGCGCCGTCCGGTTCATGGCCGAGGCGGGTATCCGCCAGTTCCTCGATGTGGGTGCCGGGTTGCCGACACAGGGCAACGTGCACGAGGTGGCGCAGGAGATCCGGCCCGAATCGCGGATCGTCTACGTCGACAACGACCCGGTGGTGCTCGTGCACGGGCGGGCCCTGCTCGAGGCGAACTCGGACGTCGCCGTCGTGCGGGGAGACCTGCGGCGCCCCGAGGAGATCCTCGCCGAACCGCGCCTGAACGAGCTGATCGACCTGGACGAACCGGTCGGGGTCCTGCTCATCGCGATCCTGCACTTCATCGGGGACGAGGAGAACCCGTTCGACCTCGTGGCGCGGCTCATGGAGCGGCTGCCGCCGGGGAGCCACCTGGCGATCTCCCACGGGTACGAGGGAGGGATGGCGGACGGGACGTCCGAGCACGCGCAGGGCGTGTACCGGCGTTCGACCTCCGCGATCCACTCGCGGAACCCCCGGACGGTGGAGCGGTTCTTCACCGGGACCGACATCGTCGAGCCGGGTGTCGTGTGGGTGCCCCAGTGGAGGGCTGAGGAAGCCGCGGCGGAGCCGGAGCGGACGCACTTCCTGGGCGCGGTGGGCCGGAAACCCTGATGGCTCAGCGGGTCACGACCGTGGTCGGCAGCGTCCGGAAACCGCGGACGTACGGGGACGGGATGCGCGCCGCGGCGTCCTCGTCGACGTCGTAGTCGGTGATGCGCGCGGTCAGCTCCTCGAGGGCGACCCTGGCCTCGAGGCGGGCGAGGTGCGCGCCGATGCAGTGGTGCCGCCCCGAACCGAAGCTGATCTTCGTTCGGGTGTCGCGGTCGAGGTCGAACCGGTCCGGGTCGGCGAAGGCGCGGGGATCGCGGTTGGCGGCGCCGATCAGCAGCAGCAGCCGGGACCCGGCGGGCATGGTCGTCCCGTGCAGCTCGACGTCCCGGACGACCGTGCGTGCGTCGCCCTGGGACGCCGGTTCGAAGCGGAGGGTCTCCTCGATCCAGTCGCCGACGCGGCCGAACGCGTCCGCGGGCCGGTCGAGGTGGGCGCGGGCGCAGTGCCAGGCGTTGGAGATGAGGTTCGTGGTCGTCTCGTTGCCCGCGGCGACCAGGATGAACAGGACGCCGAGGATCTCGGCGTCGGTGAGCCGGTCGTCGCCGTCGGCGGCCTCCACCAGGGCGGACGCCAGGTCGTCGCGGCGGTCGCGGCGCCGTTCGGCGACGAGGTCGCCGAAGTAGCCGCCCAGCGCGAAGATCGCGTCGACGCCGGCGGGGCTGAGGTCCCGGACGCCGTCCTCGTGCCGGACGATCTGGTCGGCGAGATGCCGCAACCTGGAGCGGTCCGCCTCGGGCACCCCGGCGAGTTCGGAGATGACGTCCATCGGCAGGAGCGCCGCGTAGTCGGCCGCCAGGTCGAACGAGTCGTGCTGCAGAGCCCGGTCGAGGTGCCCGCGGGCGATCTCCCGGATGCGGGGCTCCAGTTCGGCGACGCGGCGCGGCGTGAACGCCCGCGACACGAGGCCCCGCATGCGGGTGTGGTCCGGCGGGTCCATCGCCAGGAAGGACGCGTGCCGGTGCGCGTCCGGGCCCCACACGGACGGCTCGAGCAGGATGCCGTTGGCGTTGGAGAACCGTTCGTGGTCCCGGAAGGCGGCGACGACGTCGGCGTGCCGGGACAGCGCCCAGAAGTCCTCCTCGTCGTTGCGGAAGACGGGCGCCTCCTCGCGCAGCCGCGCGTACACGGGGTACGGGTCGTGCCGGCTCCCGTGCTCGTACAGGCTGAACCGGACGCCCATGCGTCGCCTCCGCGGATCCGCTGCCATGGCCGTACCGAGCATGGCGCGCCGCGTCCCGCGGCCGCCACTCCGCGCGTCGGGGTGGCCTGTACCGGACGTCACCGGACGGCGAGGGCACCGTCGCGGACGAGGCGCGGGCGCGTGCGTCCGGCCGTAGGCTGCTGTGGTGACTGAGAAGCTGTGGGAGATCGAGCCGTCGGGGCCGCTGCGCGGCGACGTGACGGTACGGGGTGCGAAGAACGCCGTCAGCAAGCACATGGTGGCGGCGATGCTGGGCGACGGGCCGAGCACGATCGGCAACGCGCCGGACGTCGGCGAGGTCGGGATCACGGCCGGGATGCTGGAGCACGTCGGGATGGCGGTGGAGCGGTCCGGTGACGAGGTCACGGTCGCGCCGGGCGCCGTGGCCGACCCGAGCGTGGGCAAGGCGTTCACGGGGCTGAACCGCATCCCGATCCTGATGCTGGGGCCGCTGCTGCATCTGGCGGGCGAGGCGTTCGTCCCGCTGGTCGGCGGCGACCCGATCGGGCGCCGTCCCGTCGACTTCCACGTGGAGGCCCTGCGCGCGTTCGGTGCGGAGGTGACGCACGCGGCGGACGGGATCCACGCGCGGGCGTCGCGGCTCGTCGGGACGCGGGTGGACCTGCCGTACCCGAGCGTCGGCGCGACCGAGACCGTGCTGCTGGCGGCGGTGCGGGCCGAGGGCAAGACGGTGATCCGCAACGCGGCGACGGAACCGGAGATCATCGAGCTGGCGCTGTTCCTGCAGCGGATGGGCGCGCGGATCTCGTTCGCGCCCGACCGGCGGATCGTGGTGGAGGGCGTCGATCGGCTGGGCGGCGCGCAGACCCGCCTGGGCGGGGACCGCATCGAGGCGTTCTCCTACCTGGTGGCGGGGCTGGTCACCCGGGGCGAGGTGCGGGTGCACGGGTGCCCGCAGGACCGGCTCGTCACCGCGATCACCACGCTGACGCGGATGGGCGCGAAGTTCGACATCACCGACGAGTGGATCATGGCGTCGGCGCCGGACGGGCTGCGCCCGGCGGCGGTGCAGACGGACACGCACCCGGGGTTCGCCACCGACTGGCAGACGCCGCTGATGGTGCTGTTCACGCAGGCGGACGGCATGTCGGTGCTGCACGAGACCGTGTACGAGAACCGGCTCGCGTACGTCCCGGCGCTGCAGAGCATGGGGGCGGAGATCGAGGTGTACGACACCTGCCTGGGCGGCCCGGCGTGCCGGTACCACGACACGGCGGCGCAGCACTCGGCGGTCGTGCGGGGCGTGACGAAGCTGCGCGGCGGGGACGTGACGATGCCCGACATCCGCGCCGGGTTCTCGGCGGTGCTGGCGGCGGCGGTGGCGGAGGGGCCCTCGACGCTGCGGGGCGTGCACCACATCGAGCGCGGGTACCACCGGCCGGTCGAGCAGTTCCGCGACCTGGGCCTCGCGCTCCGGTCCGTGACGGTCTGACCTAGCGGCGGACGGACGCGCCCGCGTCGACGGACGGGCGCGTTCCCGGCCACGTGTAGGTGACGGAGCCGCCGACGGGGAGGCCGTGCCAGAGCCGCGCGGCCTCGTCGAGGCGGCCGAGGATCCGGTCGACGGCGGCGGTGCGCTCGGCCGGGATCGCCACGTGTTCCGCCCAGGCGGGCCGCTCGGCGCCGGCGCGCCGCCACCAGGCGAGCGCGGTCAGCCCGGCGAGCTCCTCGGAGAGCGCCATGTCGCCGGTGTCGGCCCGCCCGAGGGACGCCTCGCGCTTCTTCAGCCTGCGCTGCGCCCGGGCCCGGGCGCGCCGGTCGCCGGGCCTGTCCACGGTCTCGATGAAGCCCCCGCCGCCCGCGGCCGCGCGCCCGAACACGCCGTTCGCCAAGCCCAGTTCGGCCTCGGCGAGGTAGTGGACGAGGTCGTGGGGGATGTGGTCGTCGTATCCGGGGGCCGGGTCCATCCGGCGGGGCGGCCGCCCGGGCACGGCGACGATCGTCGCGTAGCGGCGCCGGCCCGTCCGCTGGAAGGTGACGTCCATGACGGTCAGGCTAGGCGGCGGGCGGTATGGACGGCACCAGGTTTTCCGGCGCGGGCGCCGGGCACGGGGCGAACGGTTCCTTACCCGGCGATGACCGGAACGTACAAGACCGCCGGGGCCCGCCGAGGCGAGGCTGGTGCCATGGACATCGATATAGACGGCATCGACCTCGGCCGCGCGTCCGACTTCATGGCCATGCACGCCCGCCCGCTGGACCGGCGCCGGTTCGAGCTGCTGACCGGCGGCGGCGACCGGGAGGCGCTGTTGGCGGCGCTCAACGCGTACCGGAACCCCGACGGCGGCTACGGGCGGGGCCTGGAGCCGGACCTGCGGTCCCGGACGAGCCAGCCCGGGGCCGCCCTGCACGCCTTCGAGGTGTTCGAGGCGCTGGCGCCCGAGACCGCGCCGGAGGCGGTCGCGCTGTGCGACTGGCTGGAGTCGGTGACGCTGCCGGCCGGCGGCCTGCCGTTCGCGCTGCCCGTGCCCGACCCGGCGGGCTGCGCACCGTTCTGGGCGTCCGCCGACCCGGACGTCCCGTCGCTGCAGATCACCGCGATCGTGGCGGCGACGGCGCTGCGCGTCGCCGCGCACGACCCGGAGGTCGCGGCGCATCCGTGGCTGGACCGTGCCGTCCGTTTCTGCCGGGACGCCGCCCTCGCCGTCGCCGAGCCGCACGCGCTGGAACTGGCGTTCGCGCTGGCGCTGGCCGACGCCGCGGAGGACGCGGAGCTGCTGGAGATCCTGGGGAGGCACGTCCCGGCGTCCGGCATGGTCCATGTGCAGGGCGGGCTGGAGGACGAGATGATGCGGCCGCTCGACTTCGCGCCGTACCCGGACCGTCCCGTCCGCGCCCTGTTCGCCCCGGAGGTCATCGACGCGGAGCTGCGCAGGCTGGCCGGGGGACAGCGGGACGACGGCGGCTGGCGGGTGGACTTCGCGAGCTACTCGCCCGCCGCCGAACTGGAGTGGCGCGGCTACGCGACCGTCGGGGCCGTCTCGATCCTGCTCCGCAACGCCCGATCCGCCGGATAGGGGCCGCCGCCGCGTGAGGGCCGGGCGATCCGGGGAAGGGTCCGTTGGATGAGGTCTCCGCCGTCGAGCGAGAGGAGACGCGATGCCGCCCATCGGACCGCCGACCGGAACCGTGATCGTCGTGGGGGCGGGGCCGACCGGGCTCCTGCTGGCGGGGGATCTGGCCGCCGCCGGGATCGGCTGCACCGTGCTGGAACGGCGCCGGGAGGAGGAGGACCACCTCACCCGCGCGTTCGCCGTGCACGCCCGCACCCTCGAGCAGCTGGACGCGCGCGGCGTCGCCGCCGAGCTGGCCGCGACCGGGGCGCGCGTGCGGGAGCTGCGGCTGCCGGGCGGTGCGCGGCTCGACCTCGGGCGGCTGCCCGGCCGGTTCCCGTACGTGCTGGTCACGCCGCAGTACGAGACCGAGCGGGTGCTGCGGGAGCGGGCGCTGGCCGCCGGCGCGGACATCGTCCGCGGCGCGGAGGTGACCGGCCTGCGCCAGGACGGGACGGGCGTGGACGTCCGGGTCCGCCGGGCGGACGGGGACGGCGGCGGGGCCGTGGAGACGCGCCGCGCGGCGTACGTCGTCGGGGCCGACGGGGTCGGCAGCACGGTCCGGGAGGCGCTCGGGCTGCCGTTCCCGGGCCGGTCCGCGGTGCGGTCGGTGATGCTCGCCGACGTCCGGCTCGACGACCCGCCGCGGGACGTGCTGACCGTCGGCGGGACGGGCGACGCGTTCGCGTTCCTGGCGCCGTTCGGCGACGGCTGGTACCGGGTGATCGGGTGGAACCGGGCGCGCCGGGCCGCCGACTCCGAGCCGGTCGACTTCGACGAGCTGCGGGACGTGGCGCGCCGCGCCCTCGGCACCGACCACGGCATGCGGGACCCGCGGTGGACGTCCCGGTTCCACAGCGACGAGCGGCAGGTGCCGCGGTACCGGGTGGGGCGGGTGTTCCTCGCGGGCGACGCCGCGCACGTCCACTCGCCGGCGGGCGGGCAGGGCATGAACACCGGGCTGCAGGACGCGGCGAACCTGTCCTGGCGGCTCGCCGCGGACCTGCGCGGCTGGGCGCCGCCGTGGCTGCTGGACGGCTACCACGCCGAGCGGCACCCGGTGGGGCGGCGGGTCCTGGCGGGCAGCGGCGGGCTGCTGCGCGCGGCCCTCGCCGAGAAGCGGTGGCAGCGGCGGCTGCGGAACGCCGGGCTGCGGGCCGCGACGGCGGTCCGGCCGATCGCGCGGCGGGCCGCGGGGGCGGTGTCGGGCATCGGCATCGCCTACCCCGCGCCGCGCGGCGCGCACCGGCTGACCGGGCGCCGCGCCCCCGACGTCCGGCTGTCCGGCGGCGGGCGGCTGCACGACCTGCTCGGTGACGGACGGTTCGTCCTGGTGGCGGCGGTGAACGACCCGGCGGTCGGCTACCTGTCGCGGCGGTGGGACGGGCGGGTGCGGCACGCCGTCGCGGGCGGGCCGGCGCGCAGCACCGTGCTGGTCCGCCCGGACGGGTACATCGCGTGGGCGTCCGACGAGACGGCGCCGGACCGGCGGGCGGACGCGATCCGCGCGGCGCTCGCGCACTGGTGCGGGCCGCCCGCCGAGCACGCGGCCGAGCGGGTCGCGGCGACCGAGGAGAGGAGGCGCTGAGCATGCGGGACGGGGTGGCGCGCAAGCTGATCGCCGCGCACCTGGTGAGCGGGGAGGCGGTGCCGGGCGCCGAGATCGGGCTGCGGGTCGACCAGACCCTCACCCAGGACGCGACCGGCACGATGGTGATGCTCGAACTGGAGGCGCTCGGTCTGGACCGGGTCCGGACGGACGTGTCGGTGCAGTACGTCGACCACAGCCTGCTGCAGGCCGACGAGCGGAACATGGCCGACCACCTGTTCCTGCGGTCGGCGTGCCGGCGGTTCGGCCTCTGGTATTCGGGGGCGGGCAACGGCGTGTCGCATCCGACGCACATGCAGCGGTTCGGGGTTCCGGGCGCGACGCTGGCGGGTTCGGACTCGCACACCTGCGCCGCCGGGTCGCTCGGGATGCTCGCGGTCGGCACCGGCGGGCTGGAGACGGCGATGGCGATGGCGGGGGAGCTGCTGTACGTCACGATGCCGGAGATCTGGGGCGTCCGGCTGACCGGGGAGACGCCGCCGTGGGTGAGCGCGAAGGACGTGATCCTGGAGATGCTGCGGCGGCACGGCGTGCGCGGCGGCGTCGGCCGGATCATCGAGTACCACGGGCCGGGCCTGGCGTCGCTGACCGCGATGGACCGGCACGTCATCGCGAACATGGGCGCCGAGCTGGGCGCGACGACGACGGTGTTCCCGGCGGACGGGCGGGTGCGGGAGTTCCTGCGCGCGCAGGGCCGCGAGGGCGACTTCACCGAGATCGTCGCCGACGCGGGCGCCGCGTACGACGTCGCGGACGAGATCGACCTGGCGGCGCTGGAGCCGCTGATCGCGCGGCCGGGCTCGCCGGGCGACGTGGTGCCGGTGCGGGAGGTCGCGGGGGAGGACGTGCACCAGGTCGTCGTCGGCTCGTCGGCGAACCCGGGCCCGCGGGACTTCGCGGCCGTCGCGGCGATCGTCCGGGGCCGGCGGGTGCACGCGGGCGTGTCGCTCGACGTGAACCCGACGTCCCGGCAGCTCCTGCTCGACCTCACCCGGACGGGGGCCGTCGCCGACCTGCTGCGGGCGGGCGCGCGGATCCACCAGGCCGGGTGCCTCGGCTGCATCGGCATGGGGCAGGCCCCCGCGGTCGGCCGCAACAGCCTGCGGACGTTCCCGCGGAACTTCCCCGGCCGGTCCGGGACGGAGGACGACCGGGTGTGGCTGTGCTCGCCCGAGACGGCCGCGGCCGCCGCGCTCACCGGGCGGATCACCGATCCCCGCGACCTGCCGATGGACCCGCCGCGGGTGCGGCTCCCCGAGGTCGCGGCGTCCGTCCGGGACGAGTTCGAGGCGCCGCTCCCGCCCCGGCGGGCCCGCGCCGTCCCGCTCGACAAGGCCCCCAGCATCGGGGCGCTGCCCGACCTCGACCCGCTCCCGGACGACCTGGAGGTCCCCGTCGTGATCACCGTCGGGGACGACGTGTCGACCGACGAGATCCTCCAGGCGGGCGCGCGGGCGCTGCCGTTCCGCAGCGACATCGCGCGGCTCGCCGACTTCGCGTTCGTCCGGCTCGACGAGGGCTACCCCGGACGGGCGCGGCGGGCCGGGGCGCACGCCGTCGTCGCGGGCCGCAACTACGGGCAGGGGTCGTCCCGCGAGCACGCCGCGATCGCGCCGCGCCACCTGGGGCTGCGGCTGGTCCTGGCCTGCGGGTACGCGCGGATCCACTGGCAGAACCTGGTCAACTTCGGGATCCTGCCGCTGGAGTTCGCCGACGAGGCCGACCGCGGGCGGATCGGGCAGGGCGACGTGCTGCGGATCGGGGGCGTCCGGGAGGCGCTGCGCGGGGGCGGGGACGTGGAGGTCCGCAACGTCACGAAGGGCGAGACGTACCGGGCGCGGCACCGGCTGTCGGCCCGGCAGCGCGAGCTGGTCGCGGCCGGCGGGCAGATCCCGCTGCTGCGCGAGCGCGCCCGCTGACCCGGACGCCGGGCCGGCGGGCGCGATCTGCCGGGGGTCACGGGGTCAGTAGCGGCGCTCCTCCCGCCCGTAGCCGAGTTCCTCGGCGACGTCCGCCAGGTTCTCGTACTCCCGGTCGGGCAGCGTCTCCAGCGCGCCGACGGCGTCGTCGCCGCCCGCGTCGGACACGTGCGCGATCAGGTCGTTCGGCCGCGCCGGGTAGCGGACCCCGGTGAGCAGCCGCGCCAGCGCGCTGCGGTCCTCGACGTCGGACGCGCTCATTCCGGGCGGGGAGCCCTCGCGGGCGTCGCCGCCCCGCTCGGCCGGCTCCCACGTGTCCTGGTCGGAGGTCGGCTCGGTCTCCTTGAACTCCTCCGCGTGCGTGGAATGGCCGCCGCGCACCATGCCTTGGGTCTCCCGGCCGATCTCGTCGTCGAGCTTCGCGCCGTGCTTGTCGCTCTTGTCGGGCATGTGAACGGCCCTCTCTTTCGTCCTCCCTGCGCGCTTACCGATCACATCGTTCCCGGGCGGACGTGCCCAAACATGCGGCTACCGGCCCTTTCGCGCCCATAGGATGCGAGCGCGGTCGCGATGGCCGGATCAGGGGAGGTTTCAGGGTGGCAGGGCACATGACGCCGGAGGAGTTCCGCCGGTACGGCAGGCAGGTGGTCGACTGGATCGCCGACTACCAGGAGCGGATCGAGTCCTACCCGGTGCTGTCGCGGGCGCTGCCCGGCGAGGTCCTGGCGGGGCTGCCCGAGCACCCGCCGGAGGAGGGCGAAGGGTTCGACGCCGTCCTCGCCGACCTGGACCGCGTCGTGATGCCCGGGATCACCCACTGGCAGCACCCGAACTTCTACGCCTACTTCCCGGCCAACGCCAGCGGCCCCGCCATGCTCGGCGAGCTGCTGTCGGCCGGCCTCGGCGTCCAGGGCATGCTGTGGGCGACGAGCCCCGCCTGCACCGAGCTGGAGACCCGGGTCCTGGACTGGCTCGCCGAACTGCTCGACCTGCCCGGCCGGTTCCGCTCGGACGGCCCCGGCGGCGGCGTCATCCAGGACTCGGCGTCAGGCGCCGCCCTCGTCGCCGTCCTCGCCGCGATGCACCGCGCCGACGGCGGCGCGTCCGGCCGCGACGGCATCGCCGGCCGCCGCACCGTCTACGTCAGCTCGCAGACGCACTCGTCCCTGGAGAAGGCCGCCCGGATGGCGGGGATCGGCGCGGCGAACGTCCGCGTCGTCGACGTCGACCCCGGCACCCTCGCCATGGAGCCCGCCCACCTGGACGCGCTGCTCGCCGAGGACGTCGCGGCCGGGGCCCTCCCCGTGCTGGTCTGCGCCACCGTCGGGACGACCTCCACCACGGCGGTCGACCCGGTGCGCGCCATCGGCGAGGTGTGCCGCCGGCACGGCGTCTGGCTGCACGTCGACGCCGCCTACGCGGGCGTCGCGGCGGTCTGCCCCGAGTTCCGGTGGATCAACGACGGGCTCGCCGAGTACGCCGACTCCTACTCCACCAACCCGCACAAGTGGCTGCTCACCAACTTCGACTGCAACACCATGTGGATCGCCGACCGCGAACCCCTCCTCGGCGCCCTGTCGATCCTCCCCGAGTACCTGCGGAACCGGGCCAGCGCGTCCGGCGACGTCGTCGACTACCGGGACTGGCAGGTGCCGCTCGGCCGCCGGTTCCGCGCCCTCAAGCTGTGGTCGGTGATCCGCTGGTACGGCGCGGAGGGGCTGCGCGAGCACGTCCGCACCGGGGTGCGGCTCGCGCAGGACCTCGCCGCCGCGATCGCCGGCGACCCCGCGTTCGAGCTGCTGGAGCCGCACCCGTTCGGGCTGGTCTGCTTCCGGCCGCGCTGGGACGGCCTCGACGGCGACGCGGCGGACGCCGAGACGATGGCGCTGATGGAGCGGCTGAACGCGTCCGGCGACCTGTACCTCACGCACACCAAGGTCGGCGGGCGGGTGCTGCTGCGCATGGCGATCGGCGCGCCCGCCACCGCCGACGCGCACGTCCGGGCCGCCTGGAAGCGCATCCGCGAGGAGGCCGGCGTCGGCTGACCCGGCCGGGCGGCCGGGTCAGGAGCGGCGCATCAGCCGCATGATGCGCCGTACCAGCGACGTCGCCCCGGGCTCGTCGGAACCCGCGGCGGCCTCCTCCCCGGCCGGCTGCTCCGCGGCCTCCGGGCGCGTCCCGAAGTCCCCGGCGAGCGTGTAGTTCACCGGCAGCGACCGCAGGCCCCGGATGAGCGGGGACGAGCGCCACGGGAGCTGGTCGGGCGGCAGCGCCAGATCCAGCGACGCGAACCGGTGGAACGCCCGCTCCACCGCGATCATCGTGATCGTGGTGGCCAGGTCGCGGCCGAGGCAGGCGTGCGGGCCCGCGCTCCAGGCCAGGTGCGCGCGGGAGCTGTAGACCGAGTCCTGGGAGCCGCCGCCGGTGAACGCGGGGTCGAGGTGCGCGGCGGCGGGGGACACCATGACCGGGTCCCCGGCCGCGATCCGGAACCGGCCGAGCCGCACGTCCGACCGGGGCCACCGGAACGCCAGGTTCGCCATGGGCGGGTGCGCGATCGACGCCCGGTTGATCGCCTCCTTGATCATCCCGGCGGAGAGGCTGTCGCGGGCGCCGGTCTCCCCGATGAGCACTTCCGTGATGGTGTTGCAGATCAGGTTCGCGGTGATGTCGCCCGACAGCCCGGTGAGCATCGCCATCTCCCGGGCGAGCTCCTCGGCCGTCAGGTCCGGCGCGGCGGCGAGCATGTAGGACGGCAGGTCCTCGCGCGGCTCGCGCACCCGCGCCTCGCACACCTCGGCGACCCGCGCCATCAGCCGGTCGGACGCCTCCTGCGCGTCCGGGCCCGCGTCCAGCACCCGCCACAGATCCATGATCATCTCGTCGGCGCCGGAGTCGGTGGGGAAGCCGATCAGCCGTCCGGTGACCATCAGCGGCAGCGGGCGGGCGTACTGCGCGGACAGGTCGGCCCAGCCCGACCGGCCGCCGCTCTCCGCGATGACGGTGATCAGCTCGTCGGCGTAGGCGTGCACGGCCCGCTCCAGCTCCCGGGCCTGGGGGCGCCCGCGTTCCTGGAACGGCCGCAGCCCCTCGCTCCACGCGCCGCGCAGCCGGGTCGACTCGGCGCCGTCGCGGAACCCGGAGCTGTCGGACTCCATCACCGGCAGCATCGGCCAGTCCGCGGGCACCTGCCCCTCCCGGTACGCGCGCCAGGAGTCGACCCGCCGGCTCCACACGCCGCGGGCGTCCCGCAGGACGTCCAGCACCTGCGAGTAGCCGATGACCAGCCACACGGGCACGCCCAGCACGTCCACCGGCGCGACCGGCCCGTACTCGGCGCGCAGCCGCTCGTAGAACGCGGCGGGCCGCGACTCGTAGTCGCGGTTCAGCAGCGGCACCTTCGCCAGTGCCTCCAGGGGCGGATGCGTGCCGGACGCCTCCGCGGACGGGAAGTCGGCTTGCGGTGACTGTGCTCGGGGGATCTGCGGCTCCACGACGCCTCACCTTAAGAGAGATCACTGGAATTGGGGAGCTTGTGGCGAAATCTCCGCCGAAGTTCGTTCGTTCGCGTGCGCCGCGGGCCGGCGCCTTATTACTTGTAGAGCTTCTGCTCGTACTGCTCCGGGGTGTAGTGGCGCTCCAGCTCCTCCAGCGACTTCTCGGTGTACTGGACGTCCTTGACGATCCGGGCGTGCGAGGGCAGCGCGTCCGGCTCCCAGGTGTCGGGACGCCACAGCTTCGACCGCATCAGCGCCTTCGCGCAGTGGAAGAAGATCTGCTCGATCTCCACGAGCAGCGCGAGGGCCGGGCGATGGCCCCGCACGACCATGTCGTCGAAGAACGGCGCGTCCCGCAGCAGCCGCGCCCGGCCGTTGATCCGCAGGGTCTCGCCCCGGCCCGGCACCAGGTAGATCAGGCCGATGTGCGGGTTCTCCAGGACGTTGAGGAACCCGTCGGCGCGCCGGTTTCCGGGGCGGTCCGGGATCGCGATCGTGGTGTCGTCCAGCACGCGGGTGAACCCGGGCGGGTCGCCCTTGGGGGAGACGTCGCAGTTCCCGGTGGCGTCGCTGGTGGAGATCAGGCAGAACGGCGACCGCGCCAGCCACGCGCGGTCCCACGCGTGCAGAGCGGTGCGCTCCTTGTCGATCGCCCGGCGCATCGGGGCGCCCAGCATCTCGCGCAGTTCCTCCGCGGAACCGACCTCGACGTACCCGGAGGCACCGGCGGGCCCGGACGGGCCGGTCTCCCGCGGCGTGCCGGTGGTATCGGGGGTGAGCGTCATCGCCGCTGCTCCTTCGGCGCCGGGGTAGGGAGGATCAGCGTAATCGGCCGCCGCCTGCGGCGGGCCGCCGGGCCGCCCCCGTGGGCCCGGCGGCCGGGCGCCACCGCCCGTACGGACCGGGCGCGCGGCCGGAACTCATCGCCGCCGCGACGGTGAATTCCCGGGCCCCGCGCGGTCGGAACGGTCGGACGGACGGCGCTGCGGCGGGAGGCACGGGTGGACACGGCGGTTCTGCTGGAAGAGGCGATCGCGTTCGCGCTGGACGCGGTCGCGCCCGTGACCGCCGCGGCGCTGGGCCGCCCGACGCCGTGCGCCGGGTGGAACCTGGACATGCTGCTGCGGCATGCCGCCGACTCGCTGGACGCGCTGGCCGAGGCCGCCGCGACCGGCGCCGTGCGGCTGCTCCCCGAAGCGGGCCCGGACGGCGGCGCGCCCCCGCCGGACGATCCCGTCGCGGCGTTCCGGGACGGCGCCGCCCGGCTCGCGGACGTCTGGGCGGACGTCTGGGTGGACGCCGCCGTCGCGGGCCGCGCGGTGGCGGTCGGCGGGTGCCCGCTGCACGCCGGCGTCGTCGCGGGCACGGGCGCCATCGAGATCGCGGTCCACGGCTGGGACGCGGCGTGGGCCGCCGGACGGCCCCGCCCGATCCCGCCGGATCTCGCGGCGGCCCTGCTGCACCTGGCGTCCGGGCTGGTCACCGCCGACACCCGGGCCGGGCTGTTCGCGCCGCCGGTGCCCGTCCCGCCGGGCGCCGGACCGCACGAGCGGCTGCTGGCGCACCTCGGCCGCGACCCGGCCCGCCCGCCGCGGGCGGCGTGACCGGCGCGGCGGGTCAGCCGCGGGCGGCGTAGCGGCGGACGCCGCCCTCCTCGTGGACGTCCAGGACGCCCCGGTCGACGAGGACGTCCAGGTGCGCGTCGATCTCCAGGACGGCGAGCATCCGGCTGAAGGCGTCCAGGTCGCCCAGGGCCTTGCGGCGGCGCGTCCACGGGATGGCGCTCGCCACCTCGAACGCCGTCCCGTGCCCGGCGCGGACCTGCTCGGCCGCCGCGTCGAGCCGCTGCGCGTGGTGCTCCAGCAACTCGTCGATGCGGGCGTGGGTGCTGGGCGTCACCGCGCCGTGCGCGGGCAGCAGCACCGTGTCGGGCATGTCGCGGACGATCCGCAGCGACTCGAGGTAGCTGCGCAGCGGCTTGGGCTCCGGCTCCCCCTCCAGCCCGATCGACGGGGAGATGTGCGGCAGGATGTGGTCGCCGGCGAACAGCAGCCCGGCGGCGGCGTCGCGCAGCACGATGTGGCCGCGGGTGTGGCCGGGCGTGGCGAACACGTCGAGGCCGCGGCCGGCCAGCCCGATCCGCTCCCCGTCGTCCAGCCAGGAGTCCGGCACGACGGACGGGAAGTCCGGGTCGCGCGGGGGCCGGTCCTGCCCGGCGATCTCGTCGGCGAGGGCGTCCGCGCCGCACCGGCGCAGCAGCCCGACCTGCCGGAAGTGCGGGCCGTTCTCCCGGCCGAACGCCTCGATGGACGGACGCTCGCCGCGGCCGATCCGCACACGCGTCCCGAACTCCTTGCGGAGCACGAGCGCCTGCGAGTAGTGGTCCCAGTGGGCGTGCGTGACGAGGAACTGCGCCACGTCGTCCAGGCCGTGCCCGAGGCTCCGCAGCGCGTCCTTCAGCCGCGCCGCCGTGTCGGGGAGCGCGAAGCCGGAGTCGACGACGACGAGGCCGTCCGGGTCCTCGATGACGTAGACGTTGACGGAGTGCAGCGACGGGATGGGAAGGGCGAGCGGGATCCGGTGCACCCCGGGCGCCACGGGATGGACGCCCGGTTCCGTCCAGTCCGTCGGCTGCTCCACTACCGATGCCGTCACCGCGCGCCCCCTGTTTCTCGAATCTCGTTCGGGGGCACGCTACTTCATCCCGAATATCCGATTCTCATCGGGGTTGACACTTCACCGTCCGCGCGCGTCCCCTCCGGCGTCGGCCGCCTTCCGCCGCGCCCGGCGGGCCGCGTCGTCCGCGCGGTCCCGGGCCTGCCCGGCGCGCTCGGCCTTCCGGACGGCGGCGTCCCGCGCGGCGGCGGCCCGGTCGAGCTCGTGCCGGAGCCGTCCGACCTCGGCGGACGCGCGGTCGGCCGCGTCCCGCGCGGAGGCCGCCTCCGCCTCCCGCTCGGCCAGCGCGCGCTCCGCCTCGGCGGCGCGCTCGCGCAGCGCCGCCGCCCGCCGCGCCCGCGCCGCCCCGTCCCGCGCCGTCCTGTCCCGCGCCGTCCTGTCCCGCGCCGTCCTGTCCCGCTCCGCTGCCCGCCCGGACGGACGGCCGGACTCCGCCCGGCGGCGCGGCTTCCCGGCCTCCCCCGGCTTGTCCTTCGCCCCGGCCTTCCCGCCCTTCTCCTCCCTCTCCTTCTTCGGCCGGGTGCGCGGCTCCCCGCCCTCGGGCGCCACGGGGAAGCCCGCGGGGACGAAACCGGTGTGGCTGCGCGGGCGGGCGAGCGTCCCCGCGCGGACCTCCGCGGCGACCTCGGCGTCCACCGTCGCCGCCTGCAGGGTGTCCTCGACCTCCCGCAGCGCCTGGTCGCGCAGCGGATGCCCGGCCCCGGCCGCCAGCGACTCCGCCTCCCGCAGCAGCCCGTCGACCGACCGCGCCCGGCGCCCCTCGAGCTCGCCGAGCCCGCCGCCGCCCGCGCCCCACGCCGCGCGCAGCTCGTCCCCGACGTCCAGCAGGCGCCCGAGGTCGCCGGCGGCCGCGCGGGCGAGCAGGTTGACCGCCCACGCGCTCACGGTGGGGCGCCGCAGGCCGCCGATCCTCTTGGCGAGCGCCGCGTCCCCCGCCTTCTTCGCCTCCCGGACGAGCCGCGTCCGCGTCTCGACGAACTCGTCGGGATCGACCCCGTACAGCTCCCGGGCCGCGTTCGAGAAGTCCACGCCCGGTTCCTACCCCGGGAATCCCTACCGTGTGTCGAGGAAGCGGTCCAGGACCCGGGTGCCGAACGCCAGGCCGTCGATCGGGACGCGCTCGTCCACGCCGTGGAACATGCCGAGGTAGTCGAGGTCCGGGCTGAGGCGCAGCGGCGCGAACCCGTAGCTGGTGATGCCGATGCGGTGGAAGGACTTGGCGTCCGTGCCGCCCTCCATCACGTAGGGGACCGGGCGGGCGCCGGGGTCCTCGGCGCGCAGCGCCCCGGCCAGCGCGGCGAACGTCGGGCCCGCCGGGTCCGCGGCCGGGGCCTCCTCGAAGTTGACGAACTCGCGCGCGACCGCCGGGCCCAGCAGCCGGTCGATCGTGGCGAGGAACTCGTCCCCGGTGCCCGGGAGGTAGCGGCCGTCCACGTGCGCGGTCGCGGTGCCGGGCACCACGTTGACCTTGTAGCCGGCGTCGAGGCGGGTCGGGTTCGCCGAGTTGCGGATCGTCCCGGCGAACAGCCGCCCGACGTCGCCGAGGCGCGCGGCCTCCGCGTCGAGCCGGTCGTGGTCGATCGTCGTGCCGAGCGCGTCCGCGAGGCCGTCCAGCAGCGCCCGGACGCCCGGGGTGAGGCGGACCGGCCAGCGGTGCGCGGCGATCCGGGACACCGCGTGCGCGATCTCGGCGACCGCGTTGGCGGGCGCGGGCTTGGAGCCGTGCCCGGCCTTCCCGCGCGCGGTGAGCCGCATCCACGCGGTGCCGCGCTCGCCGGTCGCGATCGGGTACACGCGGGCGCCGCCCGCCTCGACGCTGTACCCGCCGGACTCGCTGATCGCCTCCGTACAGCCGGTGAAGAACTCGCGGTGCTCGCGGGCCACGAACCGGGAGCCGTACTCGCCGGTGCACTCCTCGTCGGCGAGGAAGGCCAGGAGGAGGTCGCCGCGGGTGCGGCGCCCCTCCCGGAGCCGCCGCGCGACGACCGCGAGGGTCATCGCCAGGGTGCCCTTCATGTCGATGGTGCCGCGCCCCCACACGCAGCCGTCGCGGACCTCGCCGGCGAACGGCGGGACCGTCCATTCGGCGGCGTCGGCGGGGACGACGTCCAGGTGCCCGTGGATCAGGAACGGCGGCGCGGACGGGTCGGTGCCGGGGACGCGGGCGAGGACGCTCGCGCGGCCGGGCGCCGACTCGACGACCACCGGGTCGGCGCCCGCGCCGTCCAGCAGCCCGGCGACGTGCTCGGCGGCGGGACGTTCCGGGCGGGCGTCGCCCTCGCCGCGGTTCGTCGTGTCGATGCGGACAAGATCGGCGCAGATCCGCGCGGCGGCGCCGCCGGCGTCGTCCCCGTCGTCCCCCGTAGCCACAGCCACCTCATTCCGTAACAAACCTTTATTTTCGTCGCTCCTTGACCTGTGTCAACGGCCGCCCCGAACGTCTCGATCAGGTTGCGACTCCGTCAGCCCCGTAGGCACGCCGTTACCTGGGGTGGAACCTGCGAGCAATCTGCGCGTGCGGTGCGGTGCCGCGGCGGCGCGGGGCGAGGAGGGACATGATCGGTCAGAGGGGTGCGAACGGGCGAGCGGGCGCGGGGCTCGCCGCGGTGCTGCTTGCGGCCTCGCTGGGCCTGGCGGCCTGCGGCGGCGCGGAGGCGTCGGGCGACGGCACGTTCGTCGTCGGCCATTCCGAGCCGGACCACCTGGTGCCGGCGAACACGACCAGCAGCTACTCCTTCGACGTGCTCAGCGAGCTGTTCGACAACCTGATGACGCTGACCCCGGAGGGGAAGCCGGTGCCGCTCGCCGCCGAGTCGGTCGAGTCCGCGGACCAGCGGACCTGGACGATCAAGGTGCGGTCGGGGCTGACGTTCCACAACGGCGAGCCGGTCACCGCGCAGAGCTTCGCCGACGCCTGGAACAACGGCGCGTACGGGCCGAACGCGTACGGGGCGAACAGCTACTTCTCCTACATCGAGGGCTACGAGGAGCTGAACCCCGAGGACGAGAACGCGACGCCGGAGGAGAAGACGCTGTCCGGCCTGGAGGTCGTGGACGCCGCGACGCTCAAGGTCACGCTGAACCAGCCGTTCCGCCAGTTCCCGCACCTGCTGACCTACCCGGCGTACGCGCCGATGCCCAAGGCGGGGCTGGCCGACCTGAAGGCGTTCGAGGAGCACCCCATCGGCAACGGCCCGTACATGATGAGCGGGAACTGGGAGCGCAACCGGCAGATCGCGCTCGTGCCGTTCCCCAAGTACACCGGGCCGCGCAAGCCGAAGAACAAGGGCGTGACCTGGAAGAGCTACTCCAGCGCCGACACCGCCTACACCGACCTGCGGGCCGGGCGGCTCGACGTGCTGCAGACGATCCCGGCGGCGAAGGTGCCCGAGGCGAAGCGGGTGCTCGGCGACCGGTTCCTGCCGCGCGAGATGGGCACGATCGACTACCTCGGCTTCCCGCTGTTCGACGAGCGGTTCGCCGACCCCAAGCTGCGGCGGGCGTTCTCGATGGTCATCGACCGCGAGGGGATCAACAAGGCCGTCTACAACGGGGCCTACACGCCCGCCGACTCGCTGCTTCCGCCGATCATCCCGGGGTACCGCGAGGGCGCGTGCGGCGAGCCGTGCACCTACGACCCGGCCAAGGCGAAGAAGCTGTTCGACGAGGCGGGCGGGTTCAGCGGGACGCTCGAACTGTACTTCTCCAACGCGCAGCCGACCTACGAGCAGTGGATGCGGATCGTCGCCAATTCCATTCGTGACAATCTCGGCATTCAGGACATCCAGTTCCGGGAGGTCCCGGCCTCCGAGTACTTCTCGATGCTGAACGCGCGCGAGGAAAAGGGCCCGTACCGGCAGAACTGGGAGGCCGACTACCCCGACCCCCAGAACTACCTCGAGAACATGTGGGGCTCGGCGGGCAACAAGATGGGCTGGAAGAACGAGGAGTTCGACGAGCTGATCGCGAAGGGCAACCGCGCCGCCGACGAGCAGGAGGCCCTGCGCCACTACCACGCCGCCGAGGAGATCGCGATCCGCGAGATGCCGATGATCCCGCTGTGGACCTGGACGGGCCAGGGCGGCCGCTCCGAACGCGTCGGGAACGTCACCGTCACCGCCTTCTCCACCGGCCTGCTCGCCGACCAGGTGACGGTCGAGTAACCGGATGTGGCGGTACACGCTCCGGCGGATCCTCCAGGCCGTCCCGGTCTTCTTCGGCACGACGCTGCTCATCTACGCGATGGTGTTCGCGCTGCCCGGCGACCCGATCCAGGCCCTGGCGGGCGACAAGCCCGTCCCCGAGAACGTCCTGCACACCCTGCGCGAGCGCTACAACCTCAACGACCCGCTGCTCGTCCAGTACGGCAAGTACATGTGGGGGCTCCTGCAGGGCGACCTGGGCGAGAACTACACCGGGCAGAGCGTGTCGGAGATGCTCGCCGGGCGCTGGCCGGTGACCGCGCGGCTCGCCCTCACCGCGTGGATCTTCGAGCTGGTCGTCGGGATCGCGCTGGGCATGTGGGCCGGGCTGCGCCGCGGCCGCCTCGCCGACACGCTCGTCCTCGGCGGGACGACGCTGGTCATCGCCGTCCCGGTGTTCGTGCTCGGCTACACCGCGCAGATCGTGTTCGGGCTGCACTGGCAGATCTTCCCGACGGCCGGCGTCGACGACGGCTGGCCGATGAGCTACCTGCTGCCCGGCATCATCCTCGGCTCGTTCGGCCTGTCGTACGTCGCGCGGCTGACCCGGACGAGCCTCGCCGAGAACCTGCGCGCCGACTACGTGCGGACGGCCGGCGCCAAGGGGCTCACGCGGGCGCGGGTGATCGGCCGGCACACCCTGCGCAACTCGCTGATCCCCGTGGTGACCTACCTCGGCGTCGACTTCGGGGCGCTGATGGGCGGCGCGATCGTCACCGAGGGGATCTTCAACCTGCCCGGCATCGGCCAGCAGGTGTTCCAGTCGATCCAGCTCAAGGAGGGGCCGGTCGTGGTCGGCGCGGTCACCCTCCTCGTGCTGATCTTCCTGGCGGTCAACCTGCTCGTGGACCTGCTCTACGGGCTCCTGGACCCGAGGATCCGGTACGAGTGAGCGCGCGAGAGGAGGGGCCGTGACGACCGGCGAACGGGACGTCGGCACGAAGGGTGCCGGCGCGCAGGGGATCGGTGCGCAGGGGATCGGTGCGCAGGGGATCGGCGCGCAGGGCGTCGGAACGGGAGGAGTCGGCACGGGGGGAACCGCGGCGGCCGTCGCCGCCGGGGCGGGCGGCGGCCCGCCGGGCGGCGACGCCGGCCGGGCCTCCCTGTGGGACGACGCGTGGCGGGACCTGCGGCGCCGCTGGGTGTTCTGGGGTTCGGCTGCGATCCTCGCCGTCGTCGCGGTGATGGCCGCGTTCCCCGGGCTGTTCACCGGGCACGAGGCGAACCGGGGCTGCGACCCGAACGCCGCCCGGCTCGGCCCGTCCGCGGAGCACTGGTTCGGCACCGACGGCGCGGGCTGCGACTACTACGCGCACGTCGTGCACGGCGCCCGCCCGACCCTGCTGATCGGTGTCGCGGTCACGCTGTTCGCGTTCGCGATCGCGCTGGTGTTCGGGATGGCCGCCGGCTACTACGGCGGCCTGCTGGACGCCGTCATCGCCCGGATCACCGACGTGTTCTTCGGGCTGCCGTTCGTGCTCGGCGCCACCGTGATCCTGGTGGCGTTCCCCGGGCACGGCGTCGGCGCGATGACGCTCGTGCTCGTGCTGCTCGGCTGGACGACGATGATCCGCATCATGCGGGCGCAGGTCATCGCCGTCCGGGACGCCGACTACGTGCAGGCGGCGCGGCTGCTCGGCGCGTCCGATCTCCGGATCATGGCGCGGCACGTGCTGCCGAACGCGATCGCGCCCGTGATCGTCGTCGCCACCCTCAACGTCGGCAACGTGATCGCGGGGGAGGCGACGCTGGACTTCCTCGGCGTCGGCCTGCAGTACCCGGAGGTGTCGTGGGGGCTCCAGCTCAACCAGGCGCAGGACTCCTTCATCGCCCATCCGCACCTGCTGCTCTTCCCCGCCGTGTTCCTGTCGGCCACCGTGCTGGCCTTCCTGATGCTCGGCGACGCCGCGCGCGACGCCCTCGACCCGAAACTGCGGTGAGGCCATGACGGGGGAACGACCATGACCACGGAACCGACCGCGGGACCGACCGAGAAACCCGCCGAGGACCCGGCCGGCGCGCCGGCGCCGCGGCTCCTCGAGGTCGAGGACCTGCACGTGACCTTCCGCGTCCGGGGCCGCGAGGTGCGCGCGGTCAACGGGCTGTCGTACGGGCTCGGCGAGGGCGAGACGGTCGCGATCCTCGGCGAGTCCGGGTCGGGCAAGAGCGTCGCGGCGCAGGCCGTCATGGGCATCCTGGACGGCCCGCACGCCCGCGTCGCCCGCGGCTCGGTCCGGCTGCGCGGCGAGGAGCTGATCGGGATGCCCGAGCGGCGCCGCCGCCGCTACCGCGGCGACCGCATCTCGATGATCTTCCAGGACGCGCTGACCGCGCTGAACCCGGTCTTCACCGTCGGCGACCAGATCGGCGAGATGTACCAGGTGCACCGCGGGATGCGGCGCCGGGAGGCGCGGGCCAAGGCCGTCGAGCTGATGGAGCGGGTGCGGATCCCGTCCGCCGCCGCGCGGCTCGGCGACCACCCGCACCAGTTCTCCGGCGGCATGCGCCAGCGCATCATGATCGCGATGGCGCTGGCGCTGGAACCGGACGTGCTGATCGCCGACGAGCCCACGACCGCGCTCGACGTGACCGTCCAGGCGCAGATCATGCGGCTGCTCGCCGGGCTCCGCGACGAGCTGCGCATGGGCATGGTGCTGATCACGCACGACCTCGGGGTCGTCGCGGGCGTCGCCGACCGGATCGTCGTCATGTACGCCGGGTCGGTCGCGGAGGAGGCGCCCGCCCGGGAGCTGTACGCCCGGCCCGGCGTACAT
>NZ_QHJN01000136.1:0-22381 GCF_003947565.1 Actinomadura sp. WAC 06369
GCTCCGCGAGCTGATCGCCGAGGGGAGGTGACCGGGTGCAGGGCGTCCTGGTGCTGATCCTGTTCGCGGTGTGGGCCGCGGTGATGTGGCTCGGGTTCGTGTACGTGTTCCCGGTGCTGTTCCCCGTGACGCTGGTGGTGGCGGGGGGCGCCGCGCTGGGGCTGTACTACCTGCACGCGTGCCGCACGCTGGCGCCGTCCACGTTGAAGGGGCCGTCGCCGGTCGCCGCCCCGGACGTCGCGTACCGCACCTACCTGCTGGGGCAGGTGTGGCGGGACTGGTGGACGATCACGCGGACGGTCGTGCCGCGGGTGTGGACGACGGCGCGGCGGACGGTCGCGTGGCTGACCCGGACGCTGCTGCTCGGCGGGCCGTGGGGGTTCTTCGCGTTCCCGTTCTGGCTCGCCCTGTGCGCGGGGATCGCGGCGGCGGCCGTCCCGGCGGCGGTGTTCGTGCTGGCGCTGACGGTGATGTACGGGGTCGTCGCGGCGGTGGGGCTGGTGGGCTGGCTCGCGTGCGTGCTGCTGCTCGCGGCGGTCGAGCGGGGGTTCATGGCGTACGGGCGGATCCTGCAGACGTGCCCGCACCCGTTCTGCTACGAGCGGATCGCGCTGCCGGAGTACGAGTGCCCGGGGTGCGGGGCGCGGCATCCGCGGCTGGCGCCGGGCGCGGCGGGCGCGTTCCGGCACGTGTGCCGGTGCGGGGCGCGGCTGCCGACGACGGTGCCGCTCGGCCGGTTCCGGCTGGCGGCGTACTGCCCGCACTGCGGCGGGCGGCTGCCGGAGCGGATCGGACGGGTGCGGGTGGAGCCGCTGCCGTTCGTCGGGGGCCCGGCGGCGGGGAAGACGACGTTCATGGTGCTGGGCATCCGGGCGCTGCACGCGCGCGCCCACGCGGCCGGGGGGCGGCTGTCGTTCGTGGAGCGGCGGCACGCGGAGGCGTACGCGGCGGCGATCGGGGAGTTCCGGCGGGGCGGGCGGCTGGCGAAGACGGGCCCGGAGCTGCCGCTGGCGACGATGGTGGACGTGGAGCTGCCGGGGCGGGCGCGGCGGATCCTGTACCTGTTCGACCCGGCGGGCGAGCACTACACGGGCGCGACGGAGGTCGAGTCGCTGCGGTACCTCGACCACGGCGAGGCGCTCGTGTTCGTCGTGGACCCGTTCGCGCTCCCGCAGGTGCGGCGGGCGCTGACCGGGAAGGAGCGGGAGCTGGTCGACGGGGCGGCGGTGTCGTCGGAGGAGGACCCGGCCGACACGCTGCAGCGGGTGCTGAACGAGCTGCGGTCGCGTCCCGACCGGGGCCGGCAGAAGCGCGTCGCGGTGGTGGTCACCAAGACCGACCTGCTGGCCCGCACGGAGATCGGCCGCGGTCTGGACGGCGGTGTCCGCGCGTGGCTCGCGGGGGTCGGGCTCGGCAACACCGTGCGGACGCTCGAGCAGGTGGCGGGGCGGGTCCGCTACTTCGCGTCCGGGCCGGGCGCCGAGCCGGCGGACGTCGCCGAGCTGCTGACGTGGGCGGCGGGGCTCGCGCCGGGCGCCGCGGCGGACGGCGCGCCGGGCGCGGCGGACCCGGAGCCGCCGGGGACGGTGCCGCTGCGGGCGCCCTGGCCGGTGCGGGGGCGCGGCGCCGAGCGCGTCCCGGCGGGGTACCGGCTGGGACGGCTCGCGGTGCTGGGCGGGCTGTCGCTGCTGACGGTCGGGACGGCGACGGGCGCGGCCCTCGCGGCGGCGCAGCGGCTCTCGGACCTGACGACGCTGGCCCGCCCGCCGTTCTGGATGTGACGCACACCACTGTCTGACGCGGCAGATAACGGACGGTCATCTCGTTGCATCCTGCGGGAACCCCTCTTCCGACGAAAGGCTGCACGATGACCGCGACCGCGCCCGCCGGCCTCCTCGCCCTGGCCGAGGAGGCCCAGGACCTGCTGTTCCGCGAGGCTCGGACGGCGAACACGTTCACGTCCGAGCCGGTGACCGACGAGCAGCTCCGCGCGGTCTACGAGCTGGTGAAGTGGGCGCCGACCGCGATGAACGCCCAGCCGCTGCGGATCGTGGCGGTGCGCGGCGCGGCGGCGAAGGAGCGCCTGGTCCCGCTGATGGCCGAGGGGAACCGCGCGAAGACGGCGGCCGCGCCGGTGTCGCTGATCGTCGCCGCGGACGAGGACTTCCACGAGCACATGCCGGTTATCTGGCACAATCCGGACGCGCGCGACAACCTGGCGGCCAGCCCGGGCCGCGCCGGGATGGCGCGGTTCAACGCCACCATCCAGCTCGGCTACCTCATCCTCGGCATCCGCGCCGCCGGGCTCGCCGCCGGGCCGATGGCGGGCTTCGACGCCGAGGCCGTCGAGAAGGAGTTCCTGGCGGCGGGGAACCTGCGCGCCATCGCGGTCGTCAACGCGGGACGGCCCGGCCCGGACGCGTGGTTCCGGCGGAACCGCCGGCTGGAGTTCGAGCAGGTCGTCACCGTCCTCTGAGGCCGCCGCCCTCCGGCTCCGCCGCCTCCTGAGGCCCCCGCCGTTCGAGTCCCCCGACGTCCCCCACCGCCCGGCCGCGCGACGCGGCCGGGCGCCGTCCGTCCACGGAGCCCCCATGTCGCAGTCCCCCCGGCCTCCCGGCACCCGCCCGGCGGGCCCCGCCGCGCCCGCCCCGGCGGCGGGCGCCGCGCCCCGCCCGGGCAAGCGGTTCGGGCTCATCGCCGTCCTCGGCGCGCTCACCGCCATCGCCCCGCTGTCGACCGACCTCTACCTGCCCGCGCTGCCCGAGGTGGCCGACGACCTGTCGACCGGCGCGGCGCTCACGCAGCTCACGCTGACCGGCTGCCTGATCGGGCTCGCGCTCGGGCAGGCCGTGGCGGGCCCGCTCAGCGACGCGCTCGGCCGCCGCCGCCCGCTGCTCGCCGGGATGGTGGTGTACAGCGCCGCGTCGCTGCTGTGCGTGTTCGCGCCGACCGTGGAGACGCTGGTCTTGGCGCGGTTCGTGCAGGGCGCGGCGGGCGCCGCCGGGATCGTGATCGCCCGCGCCATCGTCCGGGACCTGTACGAGGGCGTCGCCGCCGCCCGGTTCTTCTCGATGCTGATGCTGGTGACGGGGCTCGCGCCGATCCTCGCGCCCGTCGCCGGCGGGCAGCTCCTGCGGGTCGTGCCGTGGCCGGGCCTGTTCGCCGCCCTGGCCGCCGTCGGGGTGGCGCTGTTCTTCGCGGCGCTGCTCGGGCTGCGGGAGACGCTGCCTCCCGGGGAGCGGCAGACCGGCGGCGTCCGCGCGACCCTCCGCACGTTCGGGGCGCTGCTGCGGGACCGGTCGTTCGCCGGGTACGTGCTGACGATCGGGCTGTCGTTCGGCGCGATGTTCGCCTACATCTCCGGGTCGCCGTTCGTGCTGCAGGACGTCTACGGGCTGTCCGCGCAGGAGTTCAGCACCGCGTTCGGGGTGAACGCGGTCGGGATCATGGTCGCGGGGCAGGTCGGCGGGCGGCTCGCGGGGCGGGTCGCGCTGGGGCGGCTGCTGGCGACCGGCCTCGGCATCGTCGTCGCGGGCGGGGCGCTGCTGCTGGTGGCGGTGCTCGCCGGGCTCGGGCTGCCCGGGGTGCTGCCGGGCATGCTGCTCGTCGCGTCCGGGCAGGGGCTGGTGCTGCCGAACGCGACGGCGCTGGCGCTGTCGGGCCGGGCGCCGCGGATCGCCGGGAGCGCGTCCGCGCTGCTCGGCGTCGGGCAGTTCACGCTGGGCGGCGCCGCCGGGCCGCTCGCGGGGATCGGCGGCGAGGACACCGCCGTCCCGATGGCGGTGTCCATCGCGGTGCTGGCGGTGCTGGCCGCCGCCGTCGCCGCGTTCGCCGCGCGGACCCGTCAGCCCGCCGGGGGCTGAGCGGCCCCGTTCTCGAGGGCCCCGTTCTCGAGGGCGGCGAGGACGAACCCGGCGACCTCGTCGGCGAGGGCCCCGGCCGGTTTCGGGCCGTCCGCCCGCCACCACGCGGGCATCTGGTTGACCATGCCCAGCGCGACGATCGTGGCGGTCTCGGCGGGGGTGGCGCGCGCGAAGACGCCCTCGCGCTGCCCCTGCTCGACCAGGCCGCGGAACGTCACGTGGTAGCGGCGCCGCTGCGCCCGCACCGACCGCATCCGGCCGTGGTCGAGGCGGTGCATCTCGCGGCTGAACACCTTCGCCTCGTCGATGTGCTCGGCGGTGCTGCGGATCAGCCCGGTCAGGACGGCGCGGACGGCCTCGCGCGGCGGCGGCCGCTCGGCCAGCACCCGGTCGAGGTCGGCGAGCTGCCGGGCGATCAGCGAGTGGTAGATCTCGTAGAGCAGGTCGTCCTTGGAGTCGAAGTAGTGGTAGAGGGCGCCCTTGGTGACGGCCGCGGCCTCCACGATCCCCTGCACGGACGTCCCGTCGAAGCCGTGCTCGGCGAACAGCCGCAGCGCCGCGGCGAGGATCCGCCGCTCCACCGCGCTCTCCCGCACGGGCCGGACGTCCGGTCGTTCGCCGTCGGTCACCTGCGCACCTCCGCTGGGGTAGGGCATTGACGCGGCCGCGTCCCGCGTCCTAGCTTGCCAGAAACCGACCGGTCGGTATGCACCCGGTGCATGTTCGGAGGTAGTTCGCATGGCCGAAGTCCAGACCGTTCGCGGCCCCGTCGACGTCGGCGCGCTCGGCCGCACGTTCATGCACGAGCACGTGTTCGTGCTGAGCACCGAGCACGTCGAGAACTACGGCGCGGGCGACTGGTGGGACGAGGACGAGAAGGCCGCCGACGCCGTCCGCAAGCTGCGGCAGCTCGTGGAGCGGGGCGTCACCACCATCGCCGACCCGACCGTCTGGGGCCTCGGCCGCTACATCCCGCGGATCGCGCGGATCGCCGAGCGGGTGCCCGAGCTCAACATCATCGCCGCGACCGGCATCTACACCTACAACGACCTGCCGTTCCAGTTCCACCACCGGGGCCCGGGCACGCTGCTCGGCGGCCCCGAGCCGATGATCGCCGACTTCGTCCGGGACCTGACGCAGGGCATCGGCGACACCGGGGTGCGGGCCGCGTTCCTCAAGTGCGCGGTGGACGCCCCCGGCCTCACGCCCGGCGTCGAGCGGGTGCTGCGCGCGGTCGCGGGCGCGCACCGCGAGACGGGCGCGCCGATCACCGTCCACACCGAGAGCTCGGTCCACGCCGGGCGCGAGGTGGTGCGGGTGCTGCGCGAGGAGGGCGCCGACCTGGCCAAGGTGGTGATCGGGCACGCGGGCGACAGCAACGACCTCGACTACCTGAGCGAGCTCGCCGACACCGGCGCGATCCTCGGCATGGACCGGTTCGGCCTCGACGTGATCAACTCGACCGCCGACCGGGTGAGCACGGTCGTCGCGATGTGCGAGCGCGGCTACGCCGACCGGATGGTGCTGAGCCACGACGCGAGCTGCTTCATCGACTGGTTCGGCCCCGACCCGGAGCTGCTGCGCGGCATGGCGCCGAACTGGAACTACCGGCACATCAGCGACGACGTCCTGCCCGCGCTGCGCGCCCGCGGCGTCACGGACGCGCAGCTCGACCAGATGCTCGTGGAGAACCCGCGCCGGTACTTCTCCCCCTGACTCCCCCGACCCCCCTGACTCCCCCGGCCGTCACAGGATCCGCGCGACCGGGCGGTTCGCGGCCCGCCGCGCCGGGACGGCCGCGAGCAGCGCGACCGCCGCGAGCGTGCCGGGCACGACCGCCGCGAGCCACGGCGCGGGGACGTCCACGGCGGCGGCCCCGCCGCCGCCGAGGGCGAGCGCGGCCCGGTGCACCAGCAGGCCCAGCGGGATCCCGGCGACCGCCGCGGCGGACGCCGGGAGGAGCTGCGCCGCGGCCAGCCCGGACGCGACCTGCCGGGGCGTCGCGCCGACGGCGCGGGCGAGCGCGGCGGTGCGGGAGGTGTCGAGCGCGGTCGTCCAGGCGGTGAGGACGGCGTTGACGGCCGCGAGGAGCAGCAGCGCCAGCGACAGCACCAGCATGATCTGCCCGACCCGCTCCGTCACCGGGTTCCCGGCGCCCGGGACGAACGCGGGCCCGGCCGCGCCCGCGTCCTCGGCGTCGACCTGCCGCCGCATGGCGAGCGCCGCGACCAGCATCGCGGCGGTGACCGCGGTGCTCGCGGCGGCGAGGACCGTGCGGCGGGGGCGCCGCGCGGCGATCCGCACGCCCAGCAGCAGCGGGACGGGCAGGCCCGCGGACAGCCCCACCAGCCGGGGGCGGCGGCCCGGCCCGCGCACCGGTTCGTTCAGCGCGCGCGCCGTCCGGACCCGGGCGCCGCGCAGCGCCGGGACGGCCGTCGACGCGGCGGTGACCGCCAGCGCCGCGAGCAGCACGGCCGCGACCGTGCCCGGCCCCGGGACGGGCGCGGTCGCGTCGCCGAGCAGCCCCGCGTTCGGCCCGGTCAGCAGCGGCGACGCGGCCCAGCCCGCGAGGAGCCCGGCGGCCCCGGCGGCGAGCGCGATCAGCAGGTGCTCGGCCAGCAGGACGGCCGCGACCTGCGCGGGCGTCGCCCCGGCGGCCTTCAGCAGCCCGACCCGGCGGCCCTGCTCGGCGAGCCGCCCGCCGACCAGCAGCGCGACGCACAGCCCGGCGAGGATCGCCAGCGCCCACGTCCCGGCGAGCAGCGCCCGGTCGGCGAGCCGCAGCTCCGCGGTCGCGTAGGCGGCGATGTCCTGCGCCGCCTGCACGCGCGTCGCCTGCGCGGCCGCTCCGCCGCAGCCGCCAGCTCCGGGCGCCGGGCAGCCGTGCTCCGCGGCGAACGCGGGCGCGGCGGCGGGGTCGGTGAGCCGCAGCGGCATCGTCCAGCTCCGCTCCCGCGCGTCCAGCCGGGCGGCGTCCGCGCGGGTCGTCCAGACGAGGCCGGGGGCGGCCGACGGGTAGGGGGCGCGGCCGGTCGTGACGGCGAGGCCCGCGACGGTCAGGCGGCGGCCCCCGACGACGACCGCGTCGCCCGGCCGGACGCCCAGCGCCTCGGCGAACGCCCGCTCCACCACGGCCGTCCCGGGGTCCGCCCAGCGGCCGTCCGTGACGTGCGGGCGGTCGAGCCGGGCGGCCCCGTCGTCCGCGGGCGTCCCCGCCGTCGGGCGTCCGCCGGCGCCGTCCGGGGTGCCCGGCCGCGCGGGATCGCCGCCGGCGGCGTCCGGGCGGGCGGGGTGCGCGGGGTCGGGACCGCGGCCGTGGACGACCGCCTGGACCTCGACGTCCCCGGCGCGCAGCGTGGTCGAGAGGGTCGGGAAGGGGCGGCCCGCCGCGGCGACGCCCGGTTCGCGGGCGAGCGCCGCGAGGGCGGCCGGGGCCGGCGCGGCGGCGACGGCGTCGGGGCCCGCGGTCGCGGCGCGGGTGCGCTCCCACGGGTCGTCGGCCGCGCCCCGGACGAGCAGGCCGAGCGTGAGGGTCGCGGCGGTGGCGGCGATCGCGAGCAGCAGCAGGAGGGCCTGCGCGGGGCGGCGGCGCAGGTCGCGCAGCGCCAGCCGCAGGACGAGCGCGGCGCGGCCGGTCGGCGCGGCCATCAGACGAGCCCGGACAGCGGGCCGAGGCCGCCGGTCCGCCCGGTCAGGACCGTCTGGTCGACGAACGCGCCGTCCCGCATCGTGATCAGCCGGTCGGCGGTCCCGGCGATGCGGGAGTCGTGCGTGACGACGACCAGCGTGCGGCCCTCGGCGCGCAGCGCGGCGAACAGCCGCAGGACGTCGGCGGCGGCCGCGCTGTCGAGGTTGCCGGTGGGCTCGTCGGCCAGCAGCAGCGGCGGGTCGTTGACCAGCGCTCGCGCGACCGCGACCCGCTGCCGCTGCCCGCCGGACAGCGCGCCCGGCAGGTGCCCGGCGCGGTCGGACAGCCCGACGCGCTCGAGCAGGTGCGCCGCGCGGCGGCGGGCGGTGCGCCGGGACGCCCCCGCCAGCAGCGCGGGCAGCTCCACGTTCTCCAGGGCGGTCAGCTCGTCGACCAGGTGGAACGCCTGGAACACGAAGCCGACGCGGTCGCGCCGCATCCGCGCCGCGGCGGCCTCGGTGAGCCGGTCGATGCGGCGCCCGGCGAGGCGGATCTCGCCCGCGTCCGGACGGTCGAGGCCGCCGAGCAGGTGCAGGAGGGTCGACTTGCCGCAGCCGCTCGGACCCACGATGCCGACGGTCTCGCCGGCCGCGACGTCCAGCCCGACGCCGTCCACGGCCCGGACGAGCGCGGGCCCGGACCCGTGGTGCCGGCACAGCCCCCGCGCGCTGATCACGTACTCGTTCACTCGGCTTCCTTCGTCCAGTGGGTCTCGCAGGCGTCGAGCCAGCGCAGGTCGGCCTGCAGGCGGAGCGCCGCGCCCTCCAGCAGGAGCGCGGCGCGGCTCCCGGGCGGTTCGGCGAGCGCGGCGCGCTGCACGCCGGCGAGGCGGCGCAGCAGGTCGCGGCGCTGGGCGTCGACGATCTCGACGGGGTCGGCGAGGCGGGCGGCGCGGGCCGCGACGAGCTTGAGGTGGAACTCGGTGGGCGCCGTGCGCTCCCAGTCCTGCTCGGCGAGCCATGCGGCGACGCGCTCGCGGCCCGCCGGGGTGAGGTCGTGGACCTTGCGGTCGGGGCGGTCGGACTGGCCGACCACGCGGGACTCCACGAGCCCGGCCTTCTCCAGCCGCCGCAGCGTCACGTACACCTGGCCGGCGTTCAGGTCCTCGCCGAGCGGGCCGAGCGCGTCGCGCAGGCGCGCGCGCAGCTCGTACCCGTGCGCGGGTTCCTTGGCCAGAAGCGCCAGGACGATGTCCTGCATCGGCCCCCCTCCGTCGAGGCTTATAGCTAACCGTTAGGCAGATCCGCGGTCAACTCGGCCGGGGACTATTCACCGGGGATCGGGAATTATGGGTGGAAAGGGGTGAGGAGGGGCTCAGTGACCGAACTCCCCGGACGCCGCGGAAGCGGGCGCCGCGGACTCCGTGCCGTGCTGCCGCTGCTGCTGGTCGCGCTGCTGGCCTTCCTCGTCCCCTCCTGCCGCCTGCCGGGCGAGGAGACCGAGACCGCCGTCCCGCCCGTCACCGCGACGGAGGTCGCCCCCGAGCGGACGGACTTCGCCGAGCGGCAGCCGGGCGTCGTCAACATCACGGCGGTGCGGGGACTGGAGAGCACCCGGGCCGCCGGAACGGGCATCGTGCTGGACGCCGCGGGGTTCGTGCTGACCAACAGCCACGTCATCCAGGGCGCCACCGGGCTCGAGGGCACCGACACCGACAACGACCGCACCTACCGGGCGCGGGTCGTCGGGTACGACACGTCCCAGGACATCGCGGTGATCCGGCTGACCGGCGCGTCCGGGCTGCCGGCCGCGCGGTTCGCGCCGGTGTCCACGGTCGCGATCGGCGACCCGGTCACCGCCGTCGGCAACGCGGGCGGCGACGGCGGCGAGCCGAGCGTCGTCACCGGGCACGTCACCGCGCTGGGGCAGACGGTCACCGCCCGGGACGACAGCGACGGCAGCGTCGAGCGGCTCGCCGGGATGATCGAGGTGAGCGCGCCGATCAAGCCGGGCGACTCCGGCGGTCCGCTGCTGAACTCCGCGGGCCGGGTGATCGGGGTCAACACGGCCGCGTCGGCCGCGCTGAAGGGGAACGCGCCGGACGGGCGGGAGCCGCGCGGCTACGCCATCCCGGCGGACCGCGCGCTGGAGATCGCCGCGCAGATCCGGCGCGGGGAGGCGTCCGCGACCGTGCACATCGGCGAGACGGCGATGCTGGGCGTGATGGTGCGCGGCAACGGGACGGAGCCGGGCGCCCGCGTCGTCGAGGTCGTCCCGGGCGGTCCCGCCGACGCCGCCGGGATCCCGGTGGGCGCGGCGATCGTCACGTTCGGCGGCGAGGGCGTCGACTCGCCGTCCGCGCTGACCGGGCTGATGCTGCGCCGCCACCCCGGCGACGTCGTCCGCATCGAGTGGGTGCGGCCGGGCGGCGGGATCGTCGCCGTCGACGTCCGGCTGGCGAAGGGGCCGCCGCAGTGAACGCCGCAGTAACCGCCGCAATGACCGCGCGGCGCGCGCGCTGAGCTTTTCCGTCTGCCGGAGTCCGGGCCTTTCCGGGGCGCGGTTCCGTGCGACAGTGGGAGGTCACAGCGCCGAGCCCCACGAGGATGTGACCATGAGCCGCAAGGCCCCCTCCGGCGACTTCGATGACGCCGGACTGCAGGTGTCGAAGCCGAAGACGTGGGCGGCGGGCGTGCCCGGAGTGGCGGCCGCGCTGCGCGATTCGTACGAGCAGATGGGCGCCGCGCGGACGGCGCTGACGCTGCTGCGCGTCAACCAGAAGCAGGGGTTCGACTGCCCCGGCTGCGCCTGGCCCGAGGGCGACGAGCGGCACGTCGCGGAGTTCTGCGAGAACGGCGCGAAGGCCGTCGCCGAGGAGGCCACGACGCGGCGGATCACCCGGGAGTTCTTCGCCGCGCACACGGTCGACGAGCTGGGCAAGCGGTCCGACCACTGGCTCGGGCAGCAGGGCCGGCTGACCGAGCCGATGATCAGGCGCCCCGGCGCCGCGCACTACGAGCCCGTCGGCTGGGACGACGCCTTCGCGCTGCTGGCGTCCGAGCTGAACGCCCTCGGCTCGCCCGACGAGGCCGTCTTCTACACCTCGGGACGGACGAGCAACGAGGCGGCGTTCGCCTACCAGCTGTTCGTCCGCGAGTTCGGCACGAACAACATGCCCGACTGCAGCAACATGTGCCACGAGTCGTCCGGCTCCGCGCTGACCGAGACGCTCGGCGTCGGCAAGGGCTCGGTGCTCCTGGAGGACCTGCACGAAGCCGACCTGATCTTCGTGGTCGGGCAGAACCCGGGGACGAACCATCCGCGGATGCTGTCGGCGCTGGAACGCGCCAAGAAGGGCGGCGCGCGGATCGTCGCCGTCAACCCGCTGCCGGAGGCCGGGCTGATGCGGTTCAAGAACCCGCAGCGGCCGTCCGGCGTCACCGGCCAGGGCACCGCGCTCGCCGACCGCTTCCTGCAGATCCGGCTGAACGGCGACCTCGCGCTCTTCCAGGCCCTCAACCGGCTGCTGCTGGAGTCGGACGCGCCGGACGCGGTCGACCGCGCGTTCATCGACGCGCACACGCACGGGTTCGAGGCGTTCGAGAAGCACGTCCGCGACCTCGACTGGGACGACGTCCTGGAGGCGACCGGGCTGACCCGCGGCGAGATCGCCGCGACGCTCGGGGACGTGCTCTCCGCGGAGCGGATCGTGGTGTGCTGGGCGATGGGCCTCACCCAGCACCGCAACTCGGTGCCGACGATCCGCGAGGTCGTCAACTTCCTGCTGCTGCGCGGCAACGTGGGCCGCCCCGGCGCGGGCGTCTGCCCCGTCCGCGGCCACTCCAACGTGCAGGGCGACCGCACGATGGGCATCTACGAGAAGCCCGCGCCCGCCTTCCTGGACGCGCTGGAGGCCGAGTTCGGGTTCGCGCCGCCGCGCGCGCACGGCCTCGACACCGTCGGCGCGATCCGCGCGATGCGGGACGGCGCGGCGAAGGTGTTCTTCGGGATGGGCGGCAACTTCGTCCGCGCCACGCCCGACTCGGCCGTCACCGAGGCGGCGCTGCGGAACTGCCGGCTGACCGCGCACGTCTCGACGAAGCTGAACCGCTCGCACGCGGTGACCGGTGAGTACGCGCTGATCCTGCCGACCCTCGGCCGGACCGAGCGGGACGTGCAGGAGTCCGGCCCGCAGTTCGTGTCCGTCGAGGACTCGATGGGCATGGTGCACGCGTCCCGGGGCCGGCTCGCGCCGGCGTCGGAGCACCTGCTGTCGGAGGTCGCGATCGTGTGCCGGCTGGCCCGCGCGGCGCTGCCCACCTCGGTCGTCGACTGGGCGGCGATGGAGCGCGACTACGACGTCGTCCGCGACCACGTGTCCCGGGTGGTGCCGGGGTTCGCCGACTACAACGCCCGCGTGCGCGCGCCGGGCGGGTTCGTCCTGCCGCACGCGCCGCGCGACGAGCGCCGCTTCCCGACCGCGACCGGCAAGGCGAACCTCACCGTCAACGGGCTGGAGGTGCTGCGGGTCCCGGAGGGGCGGCTGCTGCTGCAGACCGTCCGCAGCCACGACCAGTACAACACCACCGTCTACGGGCTGGACGACCGGTACCGGGGCATCAAGGCCGGACGCCGCGTCGTGTTCGTCAACCCGTCCGACCTGGCCGCCCTCGGCCTCCCGGACGGCGCCCTCGTCGACCTCGTGTCCGAATGGTCCGACGGGACCGAGCGGCGCGCACCGGAGTTCCGGGTCGTCGGCTACCCGACCGCGCCCGGCTGCGCGGCGGCCTACTTCCCGGAGACGAACGTGCTGGTGCCGCTCGACAGCACCGCCGAGATCAGCAACACGCCGACGTCGAAGTCGGTGGTGGTCCGGCTGGAGCGGCGCGCGGATTGACCCTGCACGCGGGCGTCCCGGCGGATTAGGCTGGCTCCATGACGAACCTCCCCGACCATGCCGGGACGTCCGGGACGCCGGAGATGCGGGCGTCCGACACCGATCGGGACCGGGTGGCGCAGATCCTGCGGGACGCGGCGGGCGACGGCCGGCTCACGCTCGCCGAGTTGGACGAGCGCCTCGACGTGGTGTACGCGGCCAAGACGTACGCCGAGTTGCAGCCCCTCACGCGGGACCTGCCCGCCACCGGCGCCGCCGCGGCCCCGCCGCCGGTGGTCGGGGCGGACCACCGTCCGGTGGACGGCGCGCCCACGTGGAAGACCGGGATCGGCGTCCTGAGCGGGTTCCGCCGGTCGGGCGTGTGGAACGCGCCCCGCTCCTTCTTCGCGTTCGCGTGGTGGGGCGGCGGCAAGATCGACCTGCGGGAGGCGCGGTTCACCGAGGGCGAGACGACGATCCACGCGTGGGCGATCATGGGCGGCGTCGAGGTGGTGGTACCGGACGACGTCGCCGTGCACGTCCGCGGCCTCGGGATCATGGGCGGGTTCGACGGGCGCGCCAGCGGGCCCGGCGAGCCGGGCGCCCCCAAGGTGGTCGTCAAGGGGTTCGCGTTCTGGGGCGGCGTCAACGTCAAGCGCCGCGCCCGCAAGGGCACGAAGGACGACCGCGCCCGCAAGGCCATCGAGGACTGACGGGGCCAGCGGGACCGGCGCGGACGAGCGGGGCTAGCCGGGATCGGCGCCGGCCGGCGCGGCCGGGCGGTGCGCGGCGGGCCCCCCGACGATCCGGTCGAGCCACTCCCCCAGCAGGGCGTTCTCGGTCGGGGTGAGCCCGGCGGCGGGCTCGTCGGCGAGCGCGGCCCGCAGCGCGATGGCGAGGGCCGGCGCGCCGCCGTCCCCGGCGCCGTCCGCGCCGCCCGCCGCACCGCCGGACGTCCCGTCCCGGGGCCCGGCGGGGAGGATCAGCGCGGCGAAGAGGGCGTCGCGCATGCGCGCGGGCAGGGCCGGGTCGCCCTCACCGGCGATCAGCGCCAGCACCACGCCCGTCCCCGCCGCGTGGACCATGCGGGCGGCGATCTCGACCGGCACCCGCAGCCGCCCCGCGCGGGCGACGGCCCCGATGAGGCCGAGCAGGATTTCGTGGGCCTCGGCGGCGGCGGGCGGGCGGCGGGCGGTCCCGTACATGAGGGTGTAGAGCTCCGGGTTCGACAGGCCGAACTCGAGGTGCAGGTCCCAGCCCCGGCGCAGGTCCTCGACGGGGTCGCCGGTGCGGGGCTGCGCGCGCTTGCTCGCCAGGTACCGCTCGAACCCGTACGCGGCGACGGCGTCGAGCAGCCCCCGCTTGTCGCCGAAGTGGTGGTAGAGGGTCGGCGCCCCGACTCCGGCGGCGCCGCAGATGGCCCGGGTCGAGACGGCCTCGCCGCCCGACTCGGCGACCAGCCGCGCCGCGGCCCGCAGGATCCGCTCCCGCGCGTCGACGTCCTTCTGCACAGTCACAACAACGATGCTACAGAAAATTTGCGAGCACCGATATGGCGGTGTGACCTGCGCAAACGTGCGCCCGGACCGTCGGCGCTCTATAGCAGAGCTACAAGAGTTGCTATATCGTCGTTAGCGGCGGTCGGCGCGGCCGCCACCGCAACGACGAAGGGAGCGCAGCCATGCGCAGCGCCGTTCTCACCGCACCGGGCAAGCCGCTGGAGATCGTCGAGCGCGACGTGCCCGCGCCCGGCCCCGGGGAGATCCTCGTCCGGGTCACCGCGTGCGGGATGTGCTTCTCCGAGGTCAACCACCTCCACGACCACTACCCCTTCGGGGCGTTCCCGACGGTGCCCGGCCACGAGATCACCGGCGTCGTCGAGGCGCTCGGCGACGGGGTGTCCTGGCCCGCGCCCGGCACCCCGGTCGGCGCCGCCTGGATCCACGACTCCTGCGGGCGCTGCGACAACTGCGTCCGCGGCGACCAGATCCTGTGCACCGGCGGCCCGAAGCACGTCACCGGCGTCAACCGGGACGGCGGGTACGCCGAGTACTTCGTCGGCCGCGCCGGATTCGTCACCCCGCTCCCCGACGGCCTCGACCCGGTCGCCGCCGCGCCGCTGATGTGCGCCGGGATCACCGCGTTCAACGGGCTCCGGCAGGGCGGCGCCACCGCCGGGTCGAAGGTCGCCGTGCTCGGCACCGGCGGCGTCGGGACGCTCGCCGTCCGGTTCGCGGCGGCGATCGGCGCCCGCGTCGCCGTCGTGTCCCGGTCGCGCCGCGCCGAGGCGGAGGCCGCGGCCCTCGGCGCCGAACTGTACGTCGCGACCGACGAGCAGGACCCGGCCGAGGCCCTGCGGGCCTGGGGCGGCGCCGACCTGATCATGAACACGGCGCCGAGCACCGCGGCGGCGCTGGCCGCGTTCGAGGGGCTGCGCCCGGACGGGACGCTGCTGTTCCTCGGCTTCGACGGCGCCGAGGCGTCGGTGCCGCCCGTCTCGCTCGTCCTGCACCGGCGGCGGATCATGGGCAGCCCGTCGGGGTCCCCGCACGACCTGCGCGACACCCTCGCGTTCGCCGCCGCGCACGGGATCGTCCCGGACGTCGCCCCGATCACGCTCGACGAGGCGCCCGGCGTGCTGGCCGCGATGGACGCGGGCACGCACCGGGGCCGCGCCGTGATCGTCTTCGACCGGCCCTGACCGGCGGGCGCGGCGTCAGGGCCACCAGGGGCGGGCGGCCTCGAACGCGGAGCAGGCCCGCATCACCAGGGCGTCGGCGTGGCGGGCGCCGACGACCTGCAGCCCGACCGGCAGCCCCGCCGCGGTCGTCCCGCACGGGACGCTCGCGGCGGGCTGCTGCGTCATGTTGAACGGGTACGTGAACGGGGTCCAGCCCGTCCAGCGCGGGGACGGCGACCCCGCCGGGACCTCCGCGCCCGCCTCGAACGCCGGGATCGGCATCGTCGGGGTGAGGAGCAGGTCGTAGCGCTCGTGGAACAGGCCCATGATCCGGCCCAGCTCCATCCGGCGGGCGGTCGCCGCGAGGTAGTCCAGCGCCGAGTACCGGGCGCCCTGCTCGCAGATCTCCCGCAGCCCCGGGTCGAGGGCCGCGAACCGCTCGGGCGTCAGATGCTCGACGACCTTCGCGGCCCCGGCGAACCACAGGACCTCGAACTCCGCCACGGGGTCGCCGAAGCCGGGGTCGGCCTCCTCGACCTTCGCGCCCAGCTCGGCGAAGGCTTCGGCGGCCGCCGCGGCCAGCGCCGCGACCTCCGGGTCGACCTCCGCGAACCCGAGCGCCGGGCTGTAGGCGACGCGCAGGCCCGTCAGGTCCGGCTCCCGCTCCGCGGGGGAAAGCCGGAACGGGGCCGCCGGCGGCGCGAGCGCCGACCAGTCGCGGGCGTCCGGGCCGCACACCGCGTCCAGCAGGAGCTCCGCGTCCTCGACGGTCCGGGTCATCGGCCCGACGTGCGCGAGCGTCCCGAACGGGCTCGCCGGGTAGTGCGGGATCCGCCCGTACGTCGGCTTGATCGTGAACGTGCCGGTGAAGCTCGCGGGGATCCGGACCGAGCCGCCGCCGTCGGTGCCGAGCGCGAGCGGCGCCATGCCCGCCGCGACGGCCGCCGCCGCCCCGCCGGACGACCCGCCGGCCGTCCGCGACGGGTCGGCCGGGTTGCGGGTGACGCCGGTCAGCGGCGAGTCGGTGACGCCCTTCCACGCGAACTCGGGCGTGGTCGTCTTCCCCGCGAACACCGCGCCCTGCGCGCGCAGCCGCGCCACCGACGGGGCGTCCTCGGTCCACGGGCCGGACGGGTCGATCGTCGTCGAGCCGCGCAGCGTCGGCCAGCCCTCGGTGAGCAGCACGTCCTTGATCGAGACCGGCACGCCGTCCAGCGGGCCGAGCACCGCGCCGCGCCGCCACCGCTCCGCGGACGCCCGCGCCATCGCGAGGGTCGTGTCCGGATCCACCAGGCAGTACGCGTTGATCCGCGGGTCGTCCCGCTCGATGCGGGCGAGGACGGCCTGCGCCGCCTCCACCGGGGACAGCGCGCCCGCCCGGTAGCCGTCGACCAGTTCGGCCGCGGTCAGGTCGGCCGGGTCCGTCATCGTCCTACCCCCTCCGGGCGGCGCGGGGCACCCGTCCCCACGTAGCCGAGTCGCTTGTCCACGACGTTGCGCAGCGGCCGTCCGGTCGCGAAGCGGTCGAAGTTCTCGACGAACAGCTCGACCAGTTCGTCCCGCCAGCCCACCGTGTCGCCCGACATGTGCGGCGACACGATCACGTTCGGCAGGTCCCACAGCGGGGACTTCTCCGGCAGCGGCTCCTCCTCGAACACGTCGAGGGCCGCGCCCGCGATCCGCCCGTCCCGCAGCGCCGCCACCAGGTCGTCCTGGACGACCAGCGCGCCGCGGCCCACGTTGATCAGCCGTGCCGACGGCCGCATCCGCGCCAGCGCGGCGGCGTCGATCATGCCGCGGGTCCGCGGGGTGAGCGGGGCGGCGAGCACGACGTAGTCGGCCTCGGCGAGCGGCCCGGCCAGGTCGTCGGCGGCGTGCACGTCGCCGAAGTCGGGGTCGCCGGTGCGGGCGGTGCGGCCCGCGCCGCTCACCCGCAGCCCGCAGGCGGCGAGCCGCCGCGCGACGGCCCGGCCGATCGGGCCGGTCCCGACGACGAGCGCGCGCCGGCCGGTGACCCGCTCGGTCTCCCGGTGCCGCCAGCGCCGCTCCGCCTGCAGCCGGACCGTCCCGTGCAGGTCCTTCGCGAACGACAGCACCAGCCCGAGGACGTACTCCGCGATCGGCTCGTCGAACACGCCTCGCGAGTTGGTGAGGACGGTGTCACTCTCGATCAGCCCCTGGAACATCATCCTGTCGACGCCGGCGCTGGCGATGTGCACCCAGCGCGGCGTCCGGGCGCCGTCCCCCTCGGGCCACGCCGCGGCGAGGGCGTCGGAGAGGAAATCCCATACGAAGACCGCGTCGGCCTCCGAAACGGCGGCGGCGAGGTCGGGTGCGCGCACGTACCGGACGTCCGCCCGGCTCTCCACGTCGGCCATCCCGGACGGCTCGACGTCCCCCGTCAGCACCGCCACCACGGGCGGTGCACCGGCTGCGGTCGAAGGCTGCTGCATCGGCTCTGCTTTCGGGGTTCCGGGAGTTTACGAGATGGCAACTCGGGGAGGCATTGACACGCTAGGAAGGCTTCGTAGGATTGTCAACAATCAGCGCGGCCGACGATCGGCCCACCGACCGCGCTGATCGTGCTGCAAGACCGTCGCAACCGCTGCCCAAGCATGGCCAGGACGGATCCCAAAGCGCTCTAACGCAAGAGCAAGAGTCCTTTCGGGTGGCGACGCTCTCGCCCACCCCCTGTTCACGGGGAGGCCCGGCATGCCCAAGCTGATGACCATCTCCCTCGAGCGGCGCGGCGTCTCGTGCGTCGCGGAGCTCCTGGAGAAGGACGCGCCGCGCACCTGCGAAGCGGTGTGGCGCGCGCTGCCGCAAGGCGGCGACGCGTACCACGCCAAGTACGCGCGCAACGAGGTCTACACGATGGTCGAGTACTTCTCGGACGAGGAGATCGGCCAGGAGAACCCCACCGTCACGCCCATCCCCGGCGACGTCGTCCTCTTCTCCTTCCCGGGCGGGATGCTCGACCGGAAGTTCAAGGAGGAGAAGAACATCCACGAACTGCCCGGCGTCATCGACCTGGCGATCTTCTACGGCCGCAACAACCTGCTGCTGAACGGGGACGTCGGCTGGGTGCCGGGGAACGTGTACGCGACGATCGTCGACGGCCTCGACCGGATGGCCGAGGCGTGCAACGACGTCTGGCGCTCCGGCGGCGTCGGCGAGCGGCTCGTCTACCGCCGGCACGAAGGTTAGAGCGGTGGCCGCCCAGATGACATTCGACCCCACGCTGGTCGTCGGTCCCGAACTGCTCGCCCAGCAGGGGATCGGCGTGGTCGCGCCCTTCGACTTCGCGCTCGACCGCGAACTGTGGCGCTGGACGCCCGACGACGTGTCGCTGTTCATGACCCGGCTGCCGTACGTGCCGGTCCCGGTCACGGTCGAGATGGCGTCGGCGCTGTCGGACCACTCGATCGTCCGGCAGGCCGTCCGCGACGTGCTGGCCCCCGAGCCGCTCGCGGTCGCGTTCGCCTGCGCGTCCGGGAGCTTCATCCGGGGCCGCGCGGGCGAGGAGACCCTGCACGAGACGATGCTGGCGGCGGGCGCGCCCGCGGCGGCGACGACGTCCGGCGCGCTGGTCGAGTCGCTGCGGATGCTCGGCGTCCGCCGCGTCGCGGTCGTCACGCCGTACATCGACACGGTCACCGACCGGCTCGTGTCGTTCCTGGGCGAGCACGGCGTGGAGGTGGTGTCGTCGGTCGGGATGGGGCTGCTCAGCCACATCTGGAAGGTCGGCTACGGCGAGGTCGTCAGCGCGGTGTCCGCGGTCGACCGGCCGGACGCCGAGGCCGTGTTCATCAGCTGCACCAACGTGCCGACCTACGACATCATCGCGCCGCTGGAGCAGATGATCGGCAAGCCGGTGCTCACCTCCAACCAGGTCACGATGTGCTCCGCCCTGCGCGCGATGGGCCGGTCCGCCAACGGCGCCGGGCAGTCGCTGGTGCAGTTCGGCAGCCCGACCGCCGCCTGACCCGCACGACCTCGAGAGTAGGATTGTCGACAATGTCGCGAACCGAACTGAGTGCCGGTTTCCTCTACCCGGGCTACAGCGCCGAGGACGACTACCCGGCCATCGAGGCCGCCCTCGGCGACGTCCGCCTGCCCGTCGTCCACACGCTGATGCGCGAGGACGCGCACCGCGTGGACGCCCTCCTCGACGTCGGCGGCCCGGACGTCCTGGCCGCCGGCGCCGGCAAGCTGCGGGAGACCGGCGCGGCGGCGGCCGTGTGGGCCTGCACCAGCGGCAGCTTCGTCTTCGGCTGGGAGGGCGCCGAACAGCAGGTCGCGGGCGTCGCGCGGGCCGCCGGGATGCCGGCGTCCAGCACGTCGTTCGCCTTCGTGAACGCGGCCCGCGCCCTGGGCCTCACCCGGGTCGCGGTCGCCGCGACCTACCCCGAGGACGTCGCCGAGAAGTTCGGCGACTTCCTCGCCCGCGCCGGCGTCACGGTGGTGTCGCTGTCCTGCAAGGGCATCGTCACCGCCGCCGAGGTCGGCACCCTCGGCCGCGAGGAGGTCCTCGCCTTCGTCGCGGCCAACGATCACCCGGACGCCGAGGCGGTGCTGGTGCCCGACACCGCGCTGCACACCGTGTCCTGGCTCGACGAGCTGGAGGCACGGGTCGGCAAACCGGTCCTTACGGCCAACCAGGTCAGCGTCTGGGAGGGCCTCCGGCTCGCGAGCGGCGAGTCGCCCTCCGGCGGGTTCCGGCCGCGCACCGGCTTCGGCCGGCTGTTCGCCGCGCCCGTCCCCGAAGCGGCGCCCGGACGTCCGGCCTGGAGGCTCTGACGAAAGGTGACCTCCCATGAGCCGATTGGGCGAGCTTGAACCCGTTCCCCGCAAGTCCACCGTGGAACTCGTCTCCGACGAGCTCCGCGCCGCGATCATGTACGGCTCGCTCGAGCCGGGCGACCAGCTGGGCGAGGCCGAGCTGGCCGCCCGGCTGGGCATCAGCCGCGGGCCGCTGCGGGAGGCGATGCAGCGGCTCGTCCAGGAGGGCCTGCTGGTCAGCGAGCCGCACCGGGGGCTGTTCGTGATCACGTTGGACGAGGGCGACGTCGAGGACGTGTACCTGGCGCGGCTCGCGATCGAGCGCGCCGCCGGCAAGCTGATCATGGAGCGGAACCGGGGCGAGGCCGTCGCCCGGCTCACCGACGCCCTGGAGGGCCTGGTCGAGGCCGCGCGCGAGCGCGACCGCGTGAAGATGAGCGACGCCGACCAGGCGTTCCACGAGGTGCTCGTGAGCGCGTCCGGCAGCCAGCGCCTCGAGCGGATGGCGCACACGCTGCTGGTCGAGACGCGGATGTGCCTCAACGCCCTGCAGGACACCTACCCCGAGCCGGACGACCTCGTCGAGGAGCACCGGCGCATCGTCGACGCCATCGGCGACGGGGAGGAGGAGCGGCTGATGCGGCTCATCGAGGAGCACATGACCGACTCCATCCAGAGGCTTCGGAAGGAGGCCGGGTAAAGACTGGCCCCACGGCCACATTCATGGCCCCTCCCCCTCCGTCCGGAGGGGCGCGGTGGCCTAGGCTGTCGATTGTCGACAATCTACCGAGAGGGACTCCGATGGCGACGCTGTCACCTCTGCTGAAGCAGGCGACCCCCGTCCTGGCCGAGCGCGGCGAGGGCGTGTACCTCTACGACGGCGACGGCCGCCGGTACCTCGACTTCACCGCGGGCATCGGCGTCACCAACACCGGCCACTGCCACCCGCGCGTGGTCGCGGCCGCGCAGGAGCAGGTCGCCACGCTGATCCACGGCCAGTACACGACGGTCATGCACCGGCCGCTCCTGCGCCTCGTCGAGGCGCTCGGCGGCGTGCTGCCGTCCGGCCTCGACTCGGTGTTCTTCCTCAACTCCGGCAGCGAGGCCGTGGAGGCGTCCATCCGGCTCGCCCGGCACGCCACCGGACGGCAGAACATCGTCGTCTTCCACGGCTCGTTCCACGGCCGCACCATGGGCGCCGCCGCGCTCACCACCGCCGGCACCAAGTTCCGCGCCGGGATCGGCCCGCTGATGCCCGGCGCCGTCGTCGCCCCGTTCCCGCAGGCGTACCGGTACGGGTGGGACGAGGACGAGGCCGTCCGGTTCGCGCTCCGCGAGCTCGACTACGTCCTCGCGACGACCTCGCCCGCCGCCGACACCGCCGCGTTCGTCGTCGAGCCGGTCCTCGGCGAGGGCGGCTACATCCCGGCGCCGCCCGCGTTCCTCGAGGGGCTCCGCGAGCGGGCCGACCGGCACGGCGCCCTCCTCATCGTCGACGAGGTGCAGACCGGGTACGGCCGCACCGGGAAGTTCTGGGGCCACGAGCACAGCGCCATGCGCCCCGACGTCCTCATCACCGCGAAGGGGCTGGCCAGCGGCTTCCCCCTCTCGGCGATCGCCGCGCCCGCCGCGGTCATGGAGAAGGCGTGGCCGGGGTCGCAGGGCGGCACCTACGGCGGCAACGCGGTGTCGTGCGCCGCCGCGCTCGCCACCCTGGAGGTCATCCGCGACGAGGACCTCGTCGGCAACGCGGCCCGCCTCGGCGCCCGGCTGAACGACGGCCTGCGCAAGATCGCCGCCGACCACCCGGTCATCGGCGACGTCCGCGGCCTCGGCCTCATGCAGGCCGGCGAGTTCACGACCGCCGACGGCGAGCCCGACGCCGCGACCGCCCAGCGCGCCCACCGCGCCGCCGCCGACCGCGGCCTGCTGCTGCTCACGTGCGGCGCGCACGGCAACGTCGTCCGGCTGATCCCGCCGCTGGTGGTGAACGAGGAGCAGATCGACGACGCCCTCGCCGTCTGGGCCGACGCGGTGGCCGAGGCCACCGCCTGACCCGCCGCCCGGACGCCCCGCGAAGCCCCGGCTCCGCGGGGCGTCCCGCTCCCCCGGTCCCGACGCGGAATCCGGCTGCGGGGACGCCCGCGGGGTCGCGGTCCACTCGCCCCTATCGCGGGGTTCGCGCTGGGCGGCGTCCTGGTGGCTGCGCTGTCGGCGCGGGGCGCCGCTCGCGGCGGCGGGGCTGAACCTGCTGGCGGCGGCTTCCCCCGCGACGACGCCGGCGCCTGACCGCTGTTACATTCCGAATTCGGTTCTAACGGCTGGAGGCGCGATGAGCATCTGGAACACCCCCGAACGCACGGCGCTGCGCGAGCTCGTCCGCGACTTCACCGCCAAGGAGATCGTCCCGCACCTGGCCGGCTGGGAGGACGCCGGGGAGCTGCCGCGCGACCTGCACGCCCGCGCCGCCGGGGCGGGCGTGCAGGTCGCGCGGCAGCTCCCCGGCGTCCTCCCAGCCGGCCAGGTGCGGGACGATCTCCTTGGCGGTGAAG
>NZ_QHJN01000137.1:0-22206 GCF_003947565.1 Actinomadura sp. WAC 06369
GTGTGCGCGCCGCAGCGTGTGGCCGTGTCGGGTCGCGAGGCGCGCGGCCCGCCCGCCACTCACATCGCCGGGGACTCTGGTTTCGCGACGCCGCCCAAGCCGCAGGAGGCGGAGGCCGCGCCGCAGGTGTGGACGCCGCAGCCGGCCGCGGGCGCCGGCTGCGGCGTCCACACCTGCGTCGCGGCCTCCGGCTCCTGCGGCTTGCGCGGCTGCGCGAACCACGAGTCCGGGACGATCGACTCGGTGGGCCGCGGCGCGTCCGCGAGCCCGAACGGGTTCGACGGCGGCGGCGCGGCCGCGGCCGCGGCCGGGAGCGCGGGGCGCGCGGGCCCGCCGAGCTCCGGGATGTCGACCTCGGGCTCGTCATCGTCGTCGTCGGGGTCGAACGCCCAGGGCGCCGTCGACTCCCCGGTGGCCTCCGCGGGCCCGTCCGCGCCCGGGACCTTCGGGGTGCCGGACGTGTCCACGAGCCGGTCGCCGGTGCTCGGCATGTCGCGGACCGTGGCGCCCGGCCCCGCCAGGTCGATCCCGGTGTCCGGCAGCCCCGGAAACCCCGCCCCGGACGGTACGGGCGCCGCGGGCGCCCCGGGGTTCGACGGCATCGCCGGCACGGACGGGCCGGACTGCATCGGGTCCGCCGCGAACGGCATCGGCGGCGCGGACGGCACGGAAGGCGCGGCCGGACCGGGCTGCATCGGCTGCGGACCGGACGGCATCGCCTGCGGGGCGGACGGCATCGGCGGCGCGGCGGGCGCGCCCGGGCCGGGCTGCACCGGGTTCGCCGGGGCGGACTGCGTCCAGGACGGGTTCGGCGGCGGGACCATCATCGTGCTCTCGCCGAAAGCGTCGGCGGAGGCGTCGGCGACCGGCGCCGCGAGCGGCGGGGCACCGGGGGCGTACGCGTCGACCGGCCCGCCACAGTTCGCACACTTGCCGAGCGTCCCGGGCGTGTTGGAGCCGCACGTCGGACACTGCATCGCTCAGACCTCGCCTTATCGCCGCTTCGCCCACGTCTGCGATCCCGGCCCGCCGGGCCGGGCGGGTGCCGCTTCCCCCCGCAAAGCGCAGGGCTCCCGACAAAAGTAGTGGGTGAGGTCCCATCGGGGCGTCTGGTTGGGAATCTGGCTCACCGCACGTCGGGGCTCGCACAGAATCACGAGATCTTGCTACGGGTCAAGATTGCCCGAGCCGGTTTACGCCGAACGTTATGATGCTGCTCACATCACCCTTCCGGGCCCGATCCGGCGGTCCCGCGAATCGTGCCGGGCGCGCCGCGAGCGGGTGCGCCCAGCGGTTAGGCTCGGAGCACGATTTCCGCCGCACGCAGAGAAGACGGAGTCCGTCGAACGCCCCGGCCTCGATGGCCGGGCCTGCCCACGACATGGTGTGCTGCCGTGGTCGGTCGGCAGGCCGGTTCGACCAGACCCAGCCATCGCCGCAAGGAGGTGACCTTGATGGCTACGTTGGACGCAAGACAGCAGACCCACCGGCGGGTGCTTCCTCAGCCCGCCGCTCTGGAATCCATGTCGGCAGACAACCCCGGAGCAGGGACGAAACGAGGCGTGGACGCCGCCCCGGCGGCACCTGGCGTTCAACATGGTCGAGGGGAGATTCCGGGTGGTTCACCTGCCGCCCGGGGCGTCACCCACGAAAGTGGAGAACGCGGTCGTGAGGCCGCACCCCGCGTGTTCGTCCTGGCCAAGGACGGCACGCCGCTGGACCCGTGCCACCCGGCTCGGGCACGCAAGCTCCTGGCGAGCGGACGTGCCGTCGTCGTGCGGCACACCCCGCTGGTGATCAGGCTCAAGCGCCGCACGGCGGACGAGTCGCGTGTCCGGGGCGTCGAAATCGGCATCGACCCCGGCAGCAAGCACACAGGACTCGCCGTCTTCCGCGACGACGCGGGGACGCGGACAGGGCTGTTCGCTCTGCGACTCGACCATCGGGGCTCACGCATCCGCGACAAGCTGACGGCCCGTGCCCGGTATCGAAGGCGCCGCCGGGCGGCCAACCTGCGCTATCGGCCCCCACGCTTCAACAACCGCACTCGGAGCGAAGGGTGGCTCGCCCCGTCCCTGCGGCATCGGGTGGAGACCACGGTGTCCTGGGTGGAGCGGTTGTCGCGGTGGGCTCCGGTACAGACGCTCCATGTGGAGCGGGTGGCGTTCGATACCCATGCCCTCAGTGCCGGCCGTCCGCTGGAGGGGATCGAGTATCAGCGGGGCACTCTATGCGGGTTCGAGGTCCGTGAGTATCTACTCGCGAAATGGGGCCGCAGATGCGCCTACTGCGGCACCACGGGCGTGCCGGTGAATATCGATCACATCCATCCTCGCGGCCGGGGCGGTTCGGATCGGATCACCAACCTCACCCTCGCCTGCGTCCCCTGCAACCAGGCCAAGGGCGCTCAGCCGGTAGAGGAGTTTCTCGCCCGCCGTCCGAAAGTCCTGGCGCAGATCCAAGCGCGGGCCGAGGCCCCACTGCGGGATGCGGCGGCGGTCAACACCACCCGCCGGGCGCTCTGGCGGGCGCTGGAGGCAACCGGCCGACCCGTCCGCGCCGCTTCGGGTGGTCGGACAAAGTGGAACCGCGGCCGGACCGGCGCGCCCAAGTCACACACCCTGGATGCACTGCATGTCGGGCATCTTGACACCGTCGCCGCCTGGCCGGGGCAAATCCTGACGGCCGCCGCCACCGGACGCGGTGTCTACAGTCGCACCCGCATCGACCGGTTCGGGTTTCCCCGCCTGCGTCTTCCTCACGTCAAGCGCGTCCATGGGTACGCCACCGGGGATCTGGTCCGCGCCGACGTTCCCGTGGGCAAGCACTCCGGGACCCACATCGGCCGGGTCGCCGTCCGCGCCACCGGTAGCTTCAATATCACCACCGCCCACGGCGTCCGCCAGGGCATCCATCACCGCCACATCCGCCTGCTCCAACGGGCGGACGGTTACGGTTACACAAGGACGAAGGAGACCACGATGCACGTTCCGGGCCCTGGCGAGGCTCCATTTCCTCCCGGCCCTGAAGGACCAGGTCTCCCTGGAGAGCTTCGATGAGCGATCTTCCGCTGCGTTCGCAGCTGGCCGTCGCGCTCGGCCGCACGGCCGCGAAGATGTCCCGGCTCGCGGGCCGAGGGGACGGCTCGGTGATCGGAGGGCGGATCGGCCTCCGGCTCGACCCCGAGCTGCTGACCAGGCTCGCCCGGGACCGCAAACTCGTCCTCGTCAGCGCGACCAACGGCAAGACGACGACGACCCGGCTGATCACCTCGGCGATGACGCCGCTGGGGGAGGTCGCCACCAACGCGTTCGGCGCGAACATGCCCACCGGGCACGTGTCCGCGCTCGCCTCCTCGCCGACCGCCCGGTACGGCGTGCTGGAGTGCGACGAGAAGTACGTCCCGATGGTCCTGCGGGAGACCGGGGCGAACATCGTCGCGCTGATGAACCTGAGCCGCGACCAGATGGACCGCGCCGCCGAGATCTGGCTGCTGGCCGGCAAGTGGCGCAAGGCGCTGGAGGCGGCCCCGCAGAGCCACGTCATCGCGAACTGCGACGACCCGCTGGTCACCTGGGGCGCGTCGAGCGCGAAGTCCGTGACGTGGGTCGCGGCCGGGCAGCACTGGCGCGAGGACTCGTGGTGCTGCCCCGAGTGCGGCGGCCCCCTCGACCGGCAGGACACCGACGAGGACAGCGACTGGGCCTGCCGCCAGTGCCACTTCCGCCGGCCGCGCCCCGACTGGACGCTCCGGGGCGACACGATCACGGCACCGGACGGGCGCGCGTACTCCCTGACGGGCCTGTCGCTGCCGGGCCGGGCGAACCGGTCGAACGCGCTCATCGCGCTCGCGGTCGTCGCGCAGTTCGGCGTCCCGCCCGAGCAGGCGCTGCCGCTGCTGTCGCAGGTCACGTCGGTCGCGGGCCGGTACACGACGGTCGAGCACGAGGGCCGCAGCATCCGGCTGCTGCTGTCGAAGAACCCCGCGGGCTGGCTGGAGGCGTTCGACGTCCTGCAGCCGCCGCCCGGCCCGGTCGCGCTGTCGATCAACGCGCAGGGCCCGGACGGGCGCGACACGTCCTGGCTGTGGGACGTCGACTACCGCATCCTGCGCGGGCGCCCCGTGTGGGTGACGGGCGAGCGGCGCATCGACCTCGCGGCGCGGCTCGAGGCCGCCGACGTGCAGTTCACCGTCATCGACGACATCGACCAGGCCGTCATGGCGGTGCCGCCCGGGCACCTCGACGTGATCGCCAACTACACCGCCTTCCAGAGCATCCGAACGAGGTACGGCCGTGTCGTCTGACCGCATCAAGATCGTCTGGATCTACCCGGACCTGCTCAGCACCTACGGCGACCAGGGCAACACGATCGTCCTGGAGCGCCGCGCGGCGCTGCGCGGGATCCCGACCGAGACCGTCAGCCTGCGCTCGGACGAGCCCGTCCCCGCCGACGGCGACATCTACCTGCTCGGCGGCGGCGAGGACCGGCCGCAGATCCTCGCCGCGCAGCGCCTCGGCAACGACGGCGGCCTGGCCCGCGCGGTCCAGTCGGGCGCCGTGGTGTTCGGCGTCTGCGCCGGGTACCAGATCCTCGGCCGCGAGTTCGGCGGCGACGAGGGGCAGCAGCTGCCCGGCCTCGGCCTGCTCGACATCACGTCGGGACGCGGCGAGCAGCGCGCCGTCGGGGAGATCGTCGGGGACGTCGCGGGGGAGCTGAACGTGCCGCGGATCACCGGCTTCGAGAACCACCAGGGCGTCACCCGCCTCGGCCCGAACGCCCGCCCGTTCGCGCAGGTCGTGCACGGCGTCGGCAACGGCGACGGCTACGAGGGCGCCTACACCGGGCGGGTCCTCGGCACGTACATGCACGGCCCGGCGCTCGTCCGCAACCCGGGCCTCGCCGACCTGCTGCTCACCTGGGCGGTCGGCCGGCAGCTCCAGCCGCTGGACGACTCGTGGGCGGGCCGCCTCCGCGAGGAGCGGCTGAACGCCGTCCTGAACGCTGGCGCCTGACCGGCGCCCGACCCGCCCCGCGCGACGGCGAACGGTCACAGGGCCCGGCGCTCCGCGCCGGGCCCTGTGACCGTTGCCGCCATGGTCGATCTCGCGCGCCGCTCGCTCGTCCTCGGGACGGCCGCGGCGGCCGGGGCCGCCGCGACCGGGGGCCACGCCGTGAACTCCTACAAGACGCGGACGGACGAGGCGCGGGCCTGGTCGGAGCGTTCCGGCAGGAGCTCGCGGGCCTGTGGCCGCAGCTGTCCTTCGGCGACCGCGTCACCGACGGACCTCGTCCGCCGCGTTCGCCTGACGGCGTCCGGCCGCCCGGAGGGGGCCGCCGGGCGGCCGGGCGTCAGGAGTGCGACTCGGCGGGCTCCTCCTCGCGCTTGCGGGTCTTGCGAAGCGAGCCGGGCTTGGCCTTCTCCTCCGGGTGCCCCTTCACCCGGATCAGGCTGGCGACGGTCGTGACGACGAGGATGGCGAGGATCACGCCGAGGGAGACCGGGGTCGCGATGTGCGGGATGGAGTGCGAGACGTCCTCGTGCAGGAATTGCAGGATCAGCTTCACGCCGATGAACGCGAGGATCGCCGACAGGCCGATGGACAGGTAGACCAGGCGTTCCAGCAGGCCCTCGATCAGGAAGTACAGGGCGCGGAGGCCGAGGAGCGCGAACGCGTTCGCGGAGAAGACGATGAACGCGGACTTCGTGACGCCGTACACCGCCGGGATCGAGTCGAGGGCGAACAGCAGGTCGGTGCTGCCGACGGCGACGAACACCAGCAGCAGGGGGGTCATCACGCGCTGCCCGTTCTCGTGCGCGAGCATCCGGCCGCCGTGGAAGTCCGACGTCATCGGCATGATCTTGCGGGCGCGGCGGACGACGAAGGAGTCCTCGACGTCGGGCTCCTCGTTGCGGTTCCGGATCAGCTGCACGGCCGTCCAGATCAGGATCAGCCCGAAGACCAGGAACGTGAACGAGAACAGGTTGATGAACGCGGCGCCGATCATGATGAGGATCGCGCGCAGCACCAGCGCCGCGCCGATGCCGAACAGCAGCACCCGCTGCTGGTACTCGTCGGGGACGGCGAACTTCGTCATGATGATCACGAAGACGAAGAGGTTGTCGACCGACAGGCTCTTCTCGACGATGTAGCCCGCGAAGTACTCGGTCCCCGCCTGGTGCCCGACGAGCATCCACAGGGCGAGGCCGAACAGCAGCGCGACCGCGATGTAGAAGACCGACCAGAACGTCGCTTCGCGGATGTGGACGGCGTGCGGTTTGCGGACCGCCACCACGAAGTCGAGGACGAACAGTGCGAGGATCAGCGCGATCGTCGCGATCCAGGCCCATGTGGGGATGTCCACCATGCCGACGGGTCTCCTGTGCTCGGGGCGCGTCGGCTGACTCATAACCGATTCCGCGCCGATCAACCGGAACGGCCGGGGCGCGGTTCGCTACATCTCAGTTCACGGCCGCGTCCGCGCGGGGTCAGTACACGACGGCCTGGACGCCGTCCCTGGTGATCTCCTCGACGAACGTGGGCGCCCCGGCGATGCGGACGCCGGGGAGGACGTCGTCCGGGCCGATGCCGCGGCGGGCGGCGCACTGCGTGCAGAGCGTCACGCGCCCCGCCGCCAGGACGACCGCCAGCAGGTCGTCGAGGGGGGTGGCGTGCGGCAGCTCGAACCCGGCGGCCCGGCCGGGCAGCGCGAACCACGCGGACTCGCCGGCCAGCCAGAGCGACACCGGGACGCCGCTCGCGGCGGCGGCCGCCGCGACCGTGAACGCCTGGTTGCAGCGCTCCGGGGCGTCCGCCCCCGCCGTCGCCTTGATCACCAGAGGACGTGCCATGCACGCAGCCTACAAAGCGCGGCGTCCGCGGGCGGCGGCCGCCGGGCCCGTATAGTCGTCCGACCGGCGGGCGTGGGAGGTGCCGTGGGCGGCGTGGTGAACGCGAGTGTTCTGGTGGGTGTGCTGGGGCTGGTGGCGGTGGTCGCGGTCCTGCTCGTGGTACGGCTCGGGCGGCTCCGGTAGCGCGCTACGCTCGGTTGCCATGGAGCCTGAGCTGCACCCCGACCTTGAGCCGCTGAAGTTCCTCCTCGGCACCTGGGAGGGCGCCGGCGTCGGAGGCTACCCGACGATCGAGGAGTTCAACTTCGGTCAGGAGATGTCCTTCACCCACAACGGCAAGCCCTTCCTCATCTACACGAGCCGCACGTGGATGATCGAGAAGGACGGGACGCTCGGGCGCCCCCTGGCGACGGAGACGGGCTACTGGCGGCCGCGGCCCGACCACCAGGTCGAGGTGACGCTGGCGCACCCGACGGGCATCGTCGAGATCTACGTCGGCGACGTCGCGTTCAGCCGGGTGGAGCTGAAGACCGACGTCGTCGCCCGCACCGAGTCGGCCAAGGAGGTCGCGGCCGGGCACCGGCTGTACGGGCTGATCGGCGAGGACCTGGGCTGGGCGTACGACATGGCGGCCGTCGGGCAGAAGCTCCAGGCGCACGTGTCGGCGCAGCTCAAGAAGGTCGGCTGACCCCGGAGACGGAACGATCCCCGGACCTTCCCGCTCGGGCGGGTGATGGACGGGACGGGTCCATCGGTCCGGGGACCGGGTAACTGCCTGGTATTCGCCGGTCACCGTCGCGACCGGTTGCCGCCGCCGGGGCGGCGGCGCCGAGGCGGAACGGCGACTAGCGGACAGTCACCTCGCGAGTCCCACTGCAAACCATTGCTTGGACCACCTCCTTTCACGCGTGCCTCGAACGTATGCGAAGGATCCGGCGTCGGGCAAACGAATTCCCGGCGCCTTCGAGCGGCATACACTCGGGTCATGGCGGAGCGCGGCACGGAGCGCACGATGGAGCGCGGTATGGCTGAGTCGTGGCAGCAGGAGCTGCGGGCGAAGGGGTACCGGGTCACCCCGCAGCGCCAGCTCGTGCTGGAGGCGGTCACCAACCTGGAGCACGGAACCCCCGAGGAGATCTGCACGGAGGTGCAGCGCACCGCGCGCGGCGTGAACATCTCGACGGTGTACCGGACGCTGGAACTGCTGGAGGAGCTCGGGCTCGTCAAGCACGCGCACCTCGGCCACGGCCCGCCGAACTACCACCTGGCGGCGGAGGCCGAGCACATCCACCTGGTCTGCCGCGGCTGCCACACCGTCGAGGACGTCGACCCGGCGGTGGCGGAGGAGCTCGCGGCGCTGCTGGAGCGCGACCAGGGGTTCGAGACGGACGTGCACCACCTCACCGTCTACGGGCGGTGCAAGGAGTGCCGGAGCGGCTGACCGCCGCATAGTGTGGGGGCCATGGAGAGCCCGCTGCTGCAGTCGTCCGGAGCCGTCGCCGCCGAACCGCCCGACGAGGGCGTGGCCGCGCACTACGGGGAGCCCGCGCAGGAGCAACGCGCCCTCGCGGCGGGCACCGCGTTCGTCGACCGGAGCAACCGGGGCGTGGTGCGGGTCTCCGGGCCCGACCGGCTGAGCTGGCTGCACAGCCTGCTCAGCCAGCATCTCGAGGCGCTGAAGCCGCACGAGCCGACCGAGGCGCTGCTGCTCAGCCCGAACGGGCACGTCGAGCACCACCTGTTCCTCGTGGACGACGGCGAGGCCGTCTGGGCGCACGTCGAGCCGGGCGCGGCGGCGCCGCTCGCGGAGTTCCTCGACCGGATGCGGTTCATGCTGCGCGTCGAGGTCGCCGACGTGTCCGACGCGTACATGGTCGTCACCGGCCCGTCCGGGCCCGCGCCGTCCGGGGACGTCCCGTCCTGGCCCGACGTCGCCGGGACGACCACGCGCATCGTCCCCCGCGCGGACGGGTTCCCCGCCGACCTGCGGCCCGCGGGCGTGTGGGCGTACGAGGCGCTGCGGATCGCCGAGCACCGGCCCCGGTTCGGGCTCGACACCGACCACCGGACGATCCCGCACGAGGCGGGGCTCGTCGAGACGGCCGTCCACCTGGAGAAGGGGTGCTACCGGGGGCAGGAGACGGTCGCGCGCGTGCACAACCTGGGACGTCCGCCGCGCCGCCTGGTGTTCCTGCACCTGGACGGCAGCGTCGACCGGCTCCCGGCGCACGGCGACCCCGTCGAGATCCCCGGGGGACGGCAGATCGGCTTCGTGGGGTCGGCGGCGCGGCACCACGAGCTGGGGCCGGTCGCGCTCGCGACCGTGAAGCGGAACGTGCCGGTGGACGCGGAGCTGCTCGCGGGCGGGGTCGCCGCCGCGCAGGAGGTCGTCGTGTCGCCGGACACGGGGGCCAACGCGCAGATCGACTTCCGCCGCCGCCCCGCCGCCCGCTGACGCCCACCGGGGACTGACGCGCCGGGGCCGTTCGCCATATCGTCGGACTTGCATGATTCTGACCGGTCGGCCCCGGCGAAAGGCGGTTCCTGCCGATGGTCGCGAACTCCGGCGGCGACAACTCCGGCGGCGAGCGTCCCTCCGGGCCGCGGCCGCGGGCCCGCAAGGGCGGTGCCCGGCGGCGCCCGCGCCGGGAGCCCGCGCCGGTGTGGTGGGCGGGGTTCGCCGCGCTCCTCGGCGCCGCCTTCTGGCTGGGGTCGTGGCGGGTGGCGCTGCTGGCCCTGCTCGCCTGGTGCCTGTACCAGTTCGCGCTCGTCCCGACGCTGTGCCGGGTGCTGACGCCGCAGGGCTACGCGTGCGCCGAGCGCACCCGGGGGCGCCTGTTCGCGTGCGGGCCCGAGCACCAGCGGATCAAGAACGCCGCGCTGCGGCGCCTCGCGGGCAGGCGCCGCCGGCCGGGGAACGGCGGGGAACGCCACGGCGTGCACGACGGCACCGGCGTGGTGGTGGTGTCGGGGGACGTGCGCGGTCGGCTCGGCATCGCCGACCGGGCCTTGCTGCTCCTCGCCGCCGCCGGGACGGTCGTGGCCGTCGCGGCGATCGTCCAGGGCTTCCGCTGAGCCCGGCGCCGCACGGCAGGGACTCAGCCGCGCGGCAGGGGCTCACAGGTCGAGGACGAGCGTGATGGGGCCGTCGTTGACGAGCGCGACCTTCATGTCCGCGCCGAACTCGCCCGTCTCGACCTTCGCGCCGAGCGCGCGCAGCTCGGCGACGACCGCGTCGACCAGCGGTTCGGCGACCGGCCCCGGCGCGGCGGCCGTCCAGCTCGGGCGGCGGCCCTTGCGGGCGTCGCCGTAGAGGGTGAACTGGCTGACGACGAGCAGCGGCGCGCCGGCGTCCGAGCACGACTTCTCGCCGTCCAGGATGCGCAGCCCCCACAGCTTCGCGGCCATCTTGCGGGCCTTCGCCTCGTCGTCGTCGTGCGTGATGCCGACCAGGACCATCAGGCCCGGACCGTCGATCGCGCCGACGGTCCGGTCGGCGACGGTCACGCTCGCGCTGCTCACCCGCTGGACTACTGCCCTCATGTGCATGCATTCTGCCGCTATGGGAGCAACGACGCTCATCACGGTGGCGCCCACGGGCGCGGAGTCCGCGAAGGCGGACGTCCCGGCCCTACCCGTCACCCTGGAGGAACTGGTCCAGACGGCCAAGGAGTGCGAGGCAGCGGGGGCGGCGATCGTCCACGTGCACATCCGCGACGACGACGCGCGGCCGACGCTCGACCCGTCCCGGTTGCGGGACACGGTGCGGGCGCTGCGGGACAGCACGGGACTGATCGTGCAGCTGTCGACGGGCGGGGCGGTGACCGACCCGTACGAGGACCGGCTGGCCGTGCTGGACGCCGGACCCGACATGTGCTCGCTCACCTGCGGGACGGTCAACTTCGGCGACGACGTGTTCATGAACCCTTGGCCGTTCATGGTGGAGCTTTACCGGCGGACCCAGGAGTTGGAGGTCGTGCCGGAGTTCGAGCTGTTCGACCTCGGGCAGATCGCCGCGCTGCACCGTCTCCTGGACAAGCACGGCCTCCCGTACGGCGGGCACGTCCATTGCGACCTCGTCATGGGCGTGCCGGGCGGGATGCCGGGGGACGCGCGGACGCTCGTCGCCGCCGTCGAGGCGCTCCCGGACGGCGCCACCTGGTCGGCGACCGGCGTGGGACGGACGTCGCTGCCGGTGATGTTCGCGGCGCTGGCGGCGGGCGGGCACCTGCGCGTCGGCATGGAGGACACGCTCACCCTCGCGAAGGGGACGCCGGTGACGGCGAACGTCCAGCTCGTCGAGCGGGCGGCGGCCGCCGCGACGCTCGCGCAGCGGCCCCCGCTGGCCGCTCCGGACGCCCGCGCGCTGCTGGGGATCAAACCGCGTTGACCGGGCATGATGGGGTCATGATCAATCCGGTGCTGGTCGAGGTGGAGCGTTCCGGTTTCGTGGAGTCGCGGCATCGCGGCGCCGCGGTCGGGCTCGCGGTGGACGGGACGCAGGCCGTGCGCGCCGGGTCGGTCGAGGAGCCGATCTTCCCGCGCTCCGCGAACAAGCCGCTGCAGGCCGTCGCGATGCTGCGGTCCGGGCTCGAACTGGAGGGGGAGCTGCTGGCGCTCGCCGCCGGGAGCCACTCGGGGGAGGACTTCCACGTCGAGGGCGTGGAGAAGATCCTCGCGGGCGCGGGCCTCACGGCGGACGACCTGCGCTGCCCCGAGTCGTGGCCGATCGACCCCGGCGCCGCGCGGACGTGCGCGGCGCCGTCCCGGATCCGGATGAACTGCTCCGGCAAGCACGCGGCGATGCTCGCGACGTGCGTCGCCGCGGACTGGCCCACGGCGACCTACCTGGACCCGGGGCATCCGCTGCAGCTCGCCGTGCGGGACGTGGTGGAGGAGCTGGCGGGCGAGCCGGTCGCGGCGGTCGGGGTCGACGGGTGCGGGGCGCCGCTGTTCGCGGTGTCCACGCTGGGCGTCGCGCGCTCCTACCGGGCGCTCGTGCTGGCCGCGCCGGACGCCGCCGAGGGCCTCGTCGCGGACGCGATGCGGACGCACCCGCAGTGGACGTCGGGGACGGAGCGGGAGGAGCGCCGGCTGATGGACGCCGTCCCGGGACTGCTGGTCAAGTGCGGCGCGGAGGGCGTGGACGCGTTCGCGCTCGCCGACGGCCGGGCCGGCGCCGTCAAGATCGACGACGGGGCGATGCGGGCCCGGACGCCGGTGACCGTCGCCCTGCTGCGCGCTCTCGCGGCGAGCGCGGCGGGCGGCGCGGGCGCGCCCGCGGGCGGCCTGCCGGAGGCCGACGCGGGCGCGCTCGACGCGCTGGCGGTGGAGCGGCTGCGGGGCGGAGACGGCGACGCCGGCGTCATACGCCCGGCCCCTGGGGCGTTCTAGACCCGGTCGCCGGCGGCCGGTCGTAGTCGCGCTCCTCCGGCGGGACCCTCGGCTCCCGCCCCGGTTGCGGGTTGTCCTGGCGGAACTCCTCGAACTGCACCGACTTCTCCGGCGGGTAGCTGTGCGAGAACATGCCGGGCCGGTAGGTGTAGGTGCCGCCCTGCTCCATGCCGCGGTGGTTCATCTGGTCGTTGCGCCGCTCCGGATGGATCTTCCGGGACGAGGACGCGATCGTCAGGTACAGCCAGGTCACCAGGCCCAGCACGCCGAAGACCGGGATGAACCACATCAGGATGTGGCCGGGCGTCGCGTAGGCCGCGATGGTCGCGAACATCGTTCCACCTCCCTGCCGGGAGTGGTGCCCGGCAGGGAGGTGCCTATGTGGTGATTGGTGGTGATTTTGGGAGTTTTTGGGGTGCGGCTACTTGAGGGCCGCCGCGGCGCCCGCCGCCTCGTCCGCGGGGGCCGGGGCGCCGATCGTCCGGTTCCGTCCCGCGATCAGGCCCGGGACCAGCAGCGCCGCCGTCGCCGCCAGCACACCCAGCATCGGAACGGTCCAACCGCCGGTGGCGTCGTGCAGCGCGCCCACCCCGAGCGGACCCAGCGCCGCCAGCACGTACCCGAGGCCCTGCGCCATCCCCGACAGCTGCGCCGCGACGGACGCGTCGTGCGAGCGGAGCCCGATGAACGACAGCGCCGTCGGGAACCCGATGCCCTGGCCGACGCCCAGCACGACCGTCCACACCCAGACCGTCCCGATCGGGGCCCACGTCGCGCCCGCGAAGCCCGCCGCGGTCAGCACCACGATCAGCAGCACCAGCGGCCGCTGGTCGCGCGTCCGCCGCGCCAGCAGCGGCACCAGCAGCGACGACACCGCCTGCACGCCGGACGTCACCGCCAGCGCGTACCCGGCGCCCGCCTCGCTCATCCCGCGGTCCTGCCAGATCGTCGCCAGCCACCCCAGCGTCACGTACGCCAGCAGCGACTGCAGGCCCATGAACGCCGTGACGCTCCACGACAGCGGCGACCGCCACACCAGCCCCGCGACGCCCCGCGCCGCCGGGACGGGCGGCGCCGACCGCGCCGCGCGGGCCGCCCGCAGCGCGCGCGGCAGCCAGATCAGCCCCGCCACCGCCGTCGGGATCGCCAGCAGCCCCAGCGGCAGCCGCCACGACGCGTCGAACGCGTTCTCCACCGGCACCGCCAGGCCCGCCGCCAGCGCCGCGCCGCCCGACATCGCCACCGTGTAGACCGCCGTCACCGTCGTCAGCGACTCCGGATGGTCCCGCTTGATGATCGCCGGCATCGCGATGTTGCCGATGCTGATCGCCATCCCCGCCACCAGCGACCCCGCGAACAGCGGGAACGGGGCGTCCACCAGGCGCAGCACCAGCCCCACGACCAGCAGCGCCATCGACGCCACCAGCAGCGTCTCGCTGCGCGGCGCGCGCCGCAGGAACGGCGCGACCAGCCCGTAGGAGCCGAAGAACGCCAGCGGCAGCGTGGTCAGCGCGCCCGCCGCCGTCCCCGACAGGCCGAACGCGTCCTGGATCTCGGTGAGCACCGGCCCGACCGCCGCGATCGCCGGCCGCAGGTTCAGCGCGACCAGGACGATCAGCGCGACCGCCCCGATGCGGGACGCGCGCGCCGCCGTCACCGCTCGTCCACGGCGTCGGCGGGGGAGTCGGCGATGAGTCCGTCCAGGACGGCCAGCGTCGGCTCGACGACCGCGGCGGCCGCACGGGCCGCGGCGTCGGCGTCCCGCGCCGCGACCGCGTCCAGCACCGCCCGGTGCGCCTCCTGGCTCGCCTCGGGGACCTCGTGGTCCAGCCGCACCGTCCGCATCGCCTCGCCGAGGTGCTGGATGAAGAACCGCATCGCCTCGATCAGCACCGGGTTCCGGCTCGCCTCCGCGACGCCCAGATGGAACCGCGCGTCGGCCGCGCCGAACTCGGCCGCCTCCGTCGCGGCGTCGCGCGCCGCGAGCAGCTCCGCGAGCCGCGCCAGGTCCGCGTCCGTCCGGCGCCGCGCCGCCAGCCGCGCGGCCTGCACGTCGTAGGCGAGCTGCACCTCGAAGACGTCCCGGGCCGTCGCCCGCGACACCCGGCGCAGCAGCGGGCGCGGGTCGGCGCTGCTGCGGACGTACGTGCCGTCGCCGCGCCGCACCTCCAGCACCCCCACGTGCGACAGCGCCCGGATCGCCTCCCGCACCGCCGGGCGGCTCACCCCGAGCTGCGCCGCGAGGTCGGTCTCGGCCGGGATCCGGCCGCCGATCGGCCACGCCCCGCCGCTCACCTCCGCCTGCAACTGGTTCAGGACGGCGTCGACGGTCGACCCGCCGGGAACCGGACTCAGCGCCACCAGATCTCCTGACGAACATCACTTACCGGACAGACGTCAGACATCTTACCGACGGCCGTGACGGCCGCGACGGCCGTTCCACGGAGGCGGCAACGCCCGCCGGGCCGGGGAATGATGACGGGGTGTTCGCAGCCCGGCGGACGTTGGTCAGCGGGACGAGCGCGCCCGGCTCGTCCGGTCGGATCGGGGGCGGGTGCGCGCCAGGGCGGACAGGGCGCGGGCCGCGCGGCCGAGCACGGCGAGCCCGCCGGACGCCGGCGCGGCCGGGCCCTTCGCGGCCGTGCGGGCCCGCTCGGCGGCCAGTTCCGCCTCGCGCCGCCGTTCGAGCTCCGCCCGGTGCGCCGCGGCGCGCCGCTCCTCCTCGGTCACCGCCCGGTCGCGCCGGGTGCGCTGCGACGGGCTGCCCTGCAGGACGCCGCCCATCACCGGCCCGCCGCGGTGCGACAGGCCGTCCTCCCGGCCGCGCGAGCGGATCCGCATCCGCGACGCCGCGATCGTCAGGCCGATCCAGAACAGGACCGACAGCAGCACGATGACCGGCACGACGAACAGCAGGGGGCTGTACGTCGCTCCGGTCGGCGGCGGCAGCACGGCGTCACCTCCCGTGTCGGCGGCTCGCTCCGGCCATACCCGACGACGGGGATCCAACCGCGACGCGCGTCACAAACCGCGCGACTGCGAGATGGAACCCGAGGTGGTGAGGGTGAACGTCCGCATCGACTCGGCGAACTTCGACAGGTCCCACTCGGCAGGGCCCTCGTACCAGTACAGGTTGTCGGCGCCCTCGGCCCGCTCGCCCGCGTCCTCGACCGTCCCGGCCCACCGCTCGACGACGTCGAACACGACCGCGTACGGGAGGAACCGGGAGAACAGCGCGATCCGCTGCCGCGAGGCGAGGTCGGCGCCGTCCGGCAGCTCCCCGCGCTCCAGGTACTCCCGGAACCCGATGGTGTGCGCGAGGACGGTCGACCCGCGCGCCGTCTTCGCCGGCATGTACTGGCCGCCGTACGCCAGCGCCGCCCCCGCGATGATCACCGCGAGCCCGGCGAGCGCCCACTCCGTGGTCAGCGCCAGCGCGACCGTCCCGGCGATCCCGAGCACGGTCAGCGCCAGCCCCGCGACGGTCCACCGCGACCGCACCGTGTCGGGGCGCCGCGCGAACCAGCCCTGCCGGACGACGTCGTCGTACATCGCCGCCCGCACCTGCGCGAGCTTCGTCGCGAACGTTCCGCCGAGCTCCGACAGCTTCACCGCGTCGCGCGCCGTCCCGTCCGGGGCGGTGAGCAGGGCGTCCAGCAGGATCCGCTCGTACGGCAGCAGGTCGACCACCGGACGGTCGAGGCGGCGCAGCGTCCAGTCGAGCCGGCCGGTGACCGCCCGGTCCTCCTCCTCGATCAGCAGGTAGCCGCGGACGGCGAGGTCCACGATCGTCGCGGTCACGTCGATCACGTCGGCCTGCTCGTCGATCAGCGTGCCGATCTGGCCCGGCCGGACGCCGTCCGGCGGCTCGAACTCGGCGCCCGCCACCGGCGCGTGGTCGCCCTCGGCGGCCCGCTTCCCGACGACCCGCGCGTCCCGTCCCCGCAGCATGTACAGGACCGCGACGCCGCCGCCGAGCAGCACCAGCAGCCCGAGCAGCGCCGACGCGGTCACCGCGTTGACGGAGAACGCCGTCGCCACCGTCTGCCGCCGCTCGTAGAGCGCGTGCCCGCCGGTCGTCCCGGCCGGGAAGCCCGCGACGACCGTCAGGTACTCGCCGGGGAGCATCTTCTCCTGGCTGTAGATCCCCTGCGTGTGCGCGTGGTTCATGTAGAACTGCGTGCAGCCGACCGTGCTGCCGATCGGGCCCGCGAAGCAGTTCACGTTGCGGATCATCGTGCCGCCGTCGACGGTCGCGCTCGCCGTCTCCACCGGGACGTCGAACCCCCCGGCCACCGGCCACCACAGCTCGTCCGCCGCGCCCATCCGGGTGATCGCGCCCCGCAGCTCGTACTCGAGGACGACCGTGCGGCGGCCCGTCAGATCCCGCGCGGCCCGCACCTCGACGGTCGTCCGGGTGCCCTCGCGCGTCGCGGTGACCCGCGTCGGGCCGCCGTCCGGGCTGGACGCCCGCACGTTCGTCATCCGGTACACGCGGTCGCGGGTCGCGCTCTCGTGCTCGCCCGTCACGAACTCGCGGGCGAAGCCGTCCCGGCCCGCGAACTCGTAGACGATCGTCTCCTTCACCCGGGTCACACCGTTGCCCACGGTCATCGCGACCCGGTCCTCGAGCACCCGCTCGCCGGCGGCGCGCTCCGCCGCGGCCGCGGGGGCCGCCGTCGTCAGGGGGAGGAGGGCGGCGGCCGTCACCGCCGCCATGACGGGTCGCACCCGGCGCAGCGCCGCAAGAGCTGACATGGCCGCACATCGTAGCGGTAAAGGGTGTACCAAGAACGTGCGATGATGCTCCCTTATGGCAGGTCGCACCCCCTCACCAGCACCGGCGTACCGTCGGCCTGCCTACCGCCACGTCCCGTCCCGCCGCCCGCCGCGCCGCACCCCGGACGGGACGGTCGCGGGCGTCGTCGGCGGCGCCGCGGCCGTCGTGGTCCTCGCGGTCCTCGGGTTCTCGTTCTTCGGCGGCGGCGACCCGATCGGCGCCTTCACCGGCACGTACCGGCAGGCCGCGGTCGACCGGGAGACCGCCACCGACAACCGGCTGTACGCGACGGGCGAGCTGACCCCCGTGAACTGCGCGCTGCCGCGCCTGGAGCCCGGCGGCGCGTCCATGCGCCGGTTCATGGACGTCCTGAGCGACTGCCTCGACGCCTCGTGGGGCCGCCAGTTCACGAAGGCCGGCATGGCGTTCGACGTCCCCGACCGCGTGTTCTGGCGGGAGGCCGGGCGGAGCCCGTGCGGCACGTACCCGAGCCCCGGCTCGTCCGCGTTCTACTGCCCGGCGAACAACACGATGTACGTCGGCGTCGACCACATCGTCGAGACGTCGGGCGGCGAGCCGCTGGCGAACTTCGCCGTCTTCGCCCGGGTCGTCGCGCACGAGTACGGCCACCACGTCCAGAACCTCGCCGGGATCCTGCTGTACGGGAACCGGCTGATGGAGGACGCCGACCCGCTCGGCCGCGCGGAGGCGAGCCGGCGCATCGAGCTGCAGGCGCAGTGCTTCGCGGGGGCGTTCCTCGGCGCGGAGCGCGGCACGCTGCCGATGACGCGCGACCAGGTCGTCGCCATGATCGAGGACGTCCGGGGGCGGGGCGACGAGAACCTGCCGCCCGCGCGGCGCGACCACGGGTCCGGCCGCACGTACGCGGGCTGGGTCGTCACCGGGTTCGAGGACGGCGAGCTCGCCGTCTGCAACACGTGGACGGTCCCGCCCGCCGAGGTGAGCTGAACCGGACGCACCCGGCCGGGTGTCCTACCCGTGGAACATGAGCACACGTACTCATGTTCCGGGCGCGTCCGGGCCGCAGACTCGCGGCATGACGACACGTACACCGCCGCCCGCGCCGCCCGGCTCCGCCGCGTTCTTCGTCCAGGCCGTGATCTCGTTCGCGGTCTCCAGCGTCGCCGTCGTCCTCGGCGTCCTGTACCTGCCGGTCGACGAGTGGGTGCGCGCGTTCCTCGCGCTCGGCGTGCTCTACGTGATCACGTCGACGTTCACGCTGGCCAAGTGCGTCCGGGACCGGCAGGAGACGCAGACGCTCGCCGGCCGCGTCGACCAGGCCCGGCTCGACAAGCTGCTCGCGGAGCACGACCCGTACTCGCCCCAGAACCTCTGAGCCGGATCGTCCCGTTCTGTCTACTATGCCGTCACGGACCGTGTGAGCGGACTCACGCGATGAGTGCTAGCTAGCCTGCTTGCAATTGCAAGCACCATGACGCAGGGTGGAGACATGGCGAGTTCGAAGGTCGGCTCGATCGGGGAGTACATCCGGGAGCAGCGCACGCGGGCGAAGATCTCGCTGCGCCAGCTCGCGGACGTCTCGGGGATCTCCAACCCGTATCTGAGCCAGATCGAGCGCGGCCTGCGCAAGCCGAGCGCCGAGATCCTGCAGCAGATCGCCAAAGGGCTGCGGATCTCCGCCGAAGCGCTGTACGTGCAGGCCGGAATCCTCGAGGACCGGGAGGCCGACACCGATGTGCAGGCCGCCGTCCGGGCCGACCTCCTCCTCACCGAACGGCAGAAGCAGGTCCTTCTGGACATCTACGCGTCGTTCCTGAAGGAGAACGAAGCCACCGGAGTGCTCGACGACGTCCGAGACGAGACCGACGACGGGACCGGCGACGAGATTGACGACGGGACCGGCGACGGGACCGGAGCGGACGTCGGCGGCGAGCACGGAGTCCACGACCAGAACGGAAAGGAAGAAGTCGGATGACGCTGGCCGGCAATCTTCGAGACAACAAGGCCGTCTACACCGTGGCCGGCGCCGGCGACTTCGCGGTGGAGAAGCTCCGCGAGATGCCCGAGCAGATGACCCGGGCGCGCGAGGTCGCGGAGAAGTACCAGGGCGAGGTCCGCGAGACCGTGTACCGGTACGGCGGGCAGTTCCGCGAGACCGTGGAGCGCTACCGCGGCGAGGTCCGCGGCCGCGTCGACGGCACGGACCTGCCGGGCGCCGCCGTCACCTACGCGACCACGTTCGGCAACCGGGCCGCCGAGTTCATCGACGAGCTCGCCGAGCGCGGCCGCAAGGTCGTCCACCGCGAGGCCGCCGAGGTCGCCGAGATCACCGAGGCGAAGCCGCGCACCGCCCGCACCGCGCCGAAGCGCACGACGGCGCAGCGCAAGAGCACCGCGAAGAAGACCGGCTCCTGACCCGACGGATCGGGGGCGCGCGCACAGAGCCCGGCCGGGAACACCCGGCCGGGCTCTGTCGTCCTCCTGTCAGGGCCGAATAGTGTGGGTGGCGATGAACGCGTGTGCGCGGCGTGAAGCCGCCGTCCGAGACGAGCAGGAGCGCTGATCACCGATGGCGGGCTTCAACGTCCTGGAGTACTTCTTCTGGCTGCTGCTGATCATCGCGTTCGCGATGGAGGCGTGGGCGCTGATCGACTCCCTCACCGTGCCGCAGAACGCCTACGCGGCGGCGAGCAAGCAGAGCAAGAAGCTGTGGACGATCATCACGATCGTCTGCGCGGTGGTCGGGATGGCCTACGCCGTCGCGCCCGCGGCGCTCGGCGCCAGCCCGATCAGCCTGCTCCTCGGCATCCTTCCGGTCGCCGCGTTCCTCGGCGCCGCGATCTACCTCGCCGACGTCCGGCCGGCGGTCGCGCCGTTCAAGAAGCGCAACGGCGGCCGGGGCGGCCAGCGGCAGGGCCCGTACGGCCCCTGGTAGGCCGCCGGACCTGAGGTTTTCCGCAGGATCGGCGCTGCGGCGCGCCGCGGAAACCGTGCGGTCCGCCCCATGACGCCGCGGGGTCCGCCGAAAATAGCTTCGCTTGCATGAACGACAAGCGAAGGTCCATGCCGGTCCGGGTCGCCCGGTGGAGCGCCGCGCACCCCTGGTCCGCCGTCGGCCTGTGGGTGCTGTTCGTCGCCGCGTGCCTCGCCCTCGGCACGGCGGCCGGCACCGCCACCATCTCCGACGCCGAGTCCGGCGTGGGCGACTCCGGCCGCGCCGGGCGCATCGCGGCCGCCGGCGACTTCCCCGAGAAGGCCGAGGAGAACGTCCTCATCACCGCCCTCGACGGGCGGCTCGACCCCCGCGCCGCGCGCGCCGCGGCGGACGACGTCGTCCGCCGGATGACGGCCCTCCCCGAAGTGGAGTCGGTCGCCGCCCCCGTCGCCTCCCCGGACCGGACGGCCGTGCTCGTCCCGGTCACGATGAAGGGCGACACCGAGAACGCCGACCGGCGCGTCGACCCGCTCCTCGCGCAGAGCGCCGCCGTCCAGGACGCCCACCCCGGCCTCCGCGTCGAGCAGGTCGGCACCGGCTCCACCGCCAAGGGCCTCACCGAGACCCTGGGGGAGGACTTCGAGCGCGCCGAGTACATCAGCCTGCCGCTCACCCTGCTGATCATGCTGGCCGTGTTCGGTGCGCTGATCGCCGCGGCCGTCCCGGTCGTCCTCGCCCTCTCCTCGGTCGCCGCCGCGATCGGGCTCTCCGCCCTGATCTCCCACGTGCTGCCCGCCACCGGCGTCCTCAGCAACGTCATCCTGCTGATGGGCATGGCCGTCGGCGTCGACTACTCGCTCTTCTACCTCAAGCGCGAGCGCGAGGAGCGGCGGCGCGGACGCCCGGACGCGCTGGAGATCGCCGCCGAGACGTCCGGGCACACCGTCGTCGTGTCCGGCGGCACGGTCGTCGTCGCGATGGCCGGCCTCTACCTGGCCGGCGAGGCGACCTTCACCTCGCTCGCCACCGGCTCGATCATCGTCGTCGCCGTCGCGGTCCTCGCGTCCCTCACCGTCCTGCCCGCGCTGCTCGCCAAGCTCGGCCCCCGGGTCGACCGCCCTCGCATCCCCGTCCTGTGGCGGATGACCCTGCGTTCCGGCGAGTCCCGCCTGTGGCCCGTCCTGCTGCGCCCCGCGCTCCGCCACCCCGCGATCACCCTCGCCCTCTCCGCCGCCGCGCTGCTCCTGCTCGCCGCCCCGGCCCTCGACATGCGGCTCAAGCAGCCCGGCTCGGACGACCTGCCCCGCGACGTCCCCGTCATCCGCGCCATGGACCGGCTCACCGCCGCCTTCCCCAGCGAGGGCACCGTCCACCGGGTCGCCGTCCGGGCGCCCGCCGAACGGTCCGGCGACGTCCGCGCCGCCCTCGCCGGCCTCGCCGCCCGCGCCGCCGCCGACCCCCTCTTCGCGCACGACCGCGCCCCCGAGATCCGCACGTCCCCCGACGGGCGCGTCCACCTGATGGACGTCGCCACCCCGCACGCCCGCAGCAGCGACGAGGCCGCCCGCTCCCTCGAGACACTCCGCGCCTGGCTGCCCGCCGCCCTCGACGGTCTCCCCGCCGAGCACGGCGTCGGCGGCAAACTCGCCGAAGGCGTCGACTTCACCGCCCACCTCGAGGAGCGGCTGCCCATCGTGGTCGGGTTCGTCCTGCTGCTCACCCTCGTGATGACCGGCCTCATCTTCCGGTCCGCCGTGATCGCCCTCTCGGCCGTCGCGCTGAACCTCCTGTCGGCGGCCGCCGCGTTCGGCGTCCTCGTGCTCGTCTTCCAGCACACGTGGGCCGAAGGGATCCTCGACTTCCACTCGTCGGGCGCCGTCGTCTCCTGGCTGCCGCTCTTCCTGTTCGTCGTCCTGTTCGGCCTGTCGATGGACTACCACGTGTTCGTCGTCTCCCGGATCCGCGAGGCCGCCCGCGACATGCCGACCCGCGCCGCCGTCGGCGCCGGCATCACCCGCTCCGCCGGCGTCGTCACCAGCGCCGCCGTCGTGATGGTCGCCGTCTTCGCGATCTTCGGGACGCTCAGCATCGTCGAGTTCAAGCAGCTCGGCGTCGGTCTCGCCGCCGCGATCCTCATCGACGCCGTCGTCATCCGGATCTTCGTGCTGCCCGCCCTGATGGCCCTGCTCGGCGCCGCGAACTGGTGGCCCGGCCGCGGCCGGGGACGCGGCCGGGCCACCAGTTCGCGGCGCCGTCGAGGAC
>NZ_QHJN01000138.1:0-22103 GCF_003947565.1 Actinomadura sp. WAC 06369
AGGGGGCGGGGGCCGTCTCCGCCGCCGACGCCGGCGGTGCGGCGACCAGCGACGCCAGCAGCGCCGTGATCGCGAGCGGACTCACGATGAGTTTTCGCATTCCGACCGTCCTTCTCGTGGGGGTGGGTGGAAAGCGCTTACTGGAAGCGCTTTCCGGACTTCGGTGCGGGCGGGGTCACTCGACGTGCTCGCGGTAGCGGGCGAGGGTCAGGGCCAGCGCCTCGGGGCCGGGCATGGCCCAGAGCGCCTCGTTGAAGATCTCCACTTCGATCGGGCCGGTGTAGCCGGCGGCGTCGACGGCGGCGCGGAACCGCCGCAGGTCGACGCACCCGTCGCCGAGCATGCCGCGCCCGGTCAGCACGCCCTCGGGCAGCGGGGTGATCCAGTCCGCGACCTGGAACAGCGCGATCCGGTCCTGCGCGCCCGCGCGGGCGATGCCGTCCCAGACCGCCGGGTCCCACCACAGGTGGTAGGTGTCGATCATGACGCCGACCTGGTCGGACGGGTGCGGGGCGGCCAGGTCGAGGGCCTGCGCGAGGGTCGTCACGACGCAGCGGTCCGAGCAGAACATCGGGTGCAGCGGCTCGATCGCGAGCCGCACCCCGTGCTCCCCCGCGTACGGGGCCAGCTCGGCCAGGACGTCGGCGACCCGGGCGAGGGCGCCGTCCAGATCGCGGGAGCCCTCCGGCAGCCCGCCGCTGACCAGGCACAGGGCGGGCGCCCCCAGCTCGGCGGCCTCCTCGATGGCGCGCCGGTTGACCTCCACGGCGTCCGGCTCCCGGAAGAAACCGCCCCGGCACAGGGACGTGACGGTCAGCCCGTGGTCGCGCACGAGCTTGGCCGTCCGCGCCGCGCCGTACTCGGCGACGGGCTCGCGCCACAGCCCGACCCCGGCGACCCCGGCGGCCGCGCATCCGGCGGCGAGGTCGGGCAGCGGCCAGTGCCGCGTCGTCCACTGGTTCAGGCTGAATCTCACGCGGCCGCTCCCTGGTCGATCCCCTGCACGGTCAGCCAGGCGCGCATCCGCTCCGCCGCCAGGTCCGGGTCGGGGAACAGCCCGGCGGCGTCGGCCAGCTCGAACAGCCGCACCAGGTGCGGGACGGAACGCGCCGACTCCAGGCCCCCGACCATGCGGAAGTGCCGCTGGTGGCCCGCCAGCCACGCCAGGAACACCACCCCGGTCTTGTAGTAGAAGGTCGGGGCCTCGAACAGGTGCCGGGCGAGCGGGAGCGTCGGCGCGAACGCCGCCTCGTAGGCGCCCGCGTCCGCGGCGTCCAGCGCGCGCAGCGCCGCCGCGGCGGCGGGCGCGATCGGGTCGAAGATCCCGAGGAGCGCGTCGCTGTGCCCGGACGCGTCGCCGCGGATCAGCTCCGGATAGTTGAAGTCGTCGCCGGTGTACAGCCGCACGCCGTCCGGCAGCCGCCGCCGGAAGTCGACCTCGCGGCCGGCGTCCAGCAGCGAGATCTTCACGCCGTCGACCCGGGACGCGTGCGCGCCGATCAGCTCGAGCAGCGCGGACGCCGCGGCGTCCAGGTCCGCCGAACCCCAGTAGCCGTCCAGCGCCGGGTCGAACATCGGGCCCAGCCAGTGCAGTACGGCCGGGCGCCGCAGCTGCGGCAGCAGCCGCCCGTACACCGCCGCGTAGTCGCCGGGGGTGCGGGCCGATGCGGCGAGCTGGCGGCTGGCCATCAGGACGGGGACCGCGCCGGCGTCCTCGACGACCGCGAGCTGCTCCTCGTAGGCGGCGGTGATCGCGTCGAGCGGGGCCGGGCCGGGCGGGAGCTGGTCGGTGCCCGCGCCGCAGACGATGCGGCCCCCGGCGGCGCGGGCCTCCCGGCCGCTGCGGGCGATCAGCTCGCGGGTGACCGCCCAGTCCAGGCCCATCCCGCGCTGCGCGGTGTCCATCGCCTCGGCCACGCCGAGGCCGTGCGCCCACAGGTGGCGGCGGAACGCCAGGGTGGCGTCCCAGTCGAGGGTCCCGCCGGGCGCGCCGCCGCCGAACGGGTCGGCGACCACGTGCGCGGCGGCGTAGGCGACGCGCGACGCGAACGGCTCGGCGGACGCCGCGAACGCCCGCGGCTCCCCCATCGTGTACGGGACGAGCGTCCCGTCCGGGCGCGGAAGGTCGAGTTTCACCGGGACAGCTCCGGGACGTCGAGGCGGCGGCCCTCCCGCCAGGCCCGCAGCCCCAGCTCGGCGAGCTGGACGCCGCGCGCCCCGGCGTAGAAGTCCCACGGGAACGGGGCGTCCTCGGCGACGTGCCGCAGGAACATCTCCCACTGCGTCTTGAACCCGTTGTCGAACTCGATGTTGTCGGGGACCTCCTGCCACTGCGACCGGAAGTCCTCGGTGGGGGGCAGGTCGGGGTTCCACACCGGCTTCGGGGTCATGGAGCGGTGCTGGACGCGGCAGCGGCGCAGGCCCGCGACCGCCGAGCCCTCCGTGCCGTCCACCTGGAACTCCACGAGCTCGTCGCGGAACACCCGCGTCGTCCACGAGGAGTTGATCTGCGCGATGACGCCGCCGTCCAGCTCGAAGATGCCGTAGGCGGCGTCGTCGGCGGTCGCCTGGTAGGGCTTGCCGTCCTCGTCGAACCGCTCGGGGATGTGGGTGGCGCCGAGCACCTGCACCGACCGCAGCGGCGCGATGATCCCCTCCAGGACGTACCGCCAGTGGCAGAACATGTCGAGGATGATGCCGCCGCCGTCCTCGTCGCGGTAGTTCCAGCTGGGGCGCTGCGCCTCCTGCCAGTCGCCCTCGAACACCCAGTAGCCGAACTCGCCGCGCACCGACAGGATCCGCCCGAAGAACCCGCCGTCGACCAGCCGCTTCAGCTTCATCAGGCCCGGCAGGAACAGCTTGTCCTGGACGACGCCGTGCTTGATGCCCGCCTCCTCGGCGAGGCGCGCCAGCGCCAGCGCGTCCTCGAGGCCCTCGGCGGTCGGCTTCTCGGTGTAGACGTGCTTGCCGGCGGCGACGGCCGCGCGGATCGCGTCGACGCGCGCGCTGGTGACCTGCGCGTCGAAGTAGATCTCGGTGCCGGGCCGGGCGAGCGCCTCGGCCAGGTCGGTCGTCCACTCGGTGAGGCCGTGCCGCTCGGCGAGCTCGCGCAGCTTGACCTCGCTGCGTCCCACCAGCACCGGCTCCGGCCACAGCACGGTGCCGTCGGCCAGCCGCAGCCCGCCCCGCTCCCGGATCCCGAGGATCGAGCGGAGGAGATGCTGGCGGTACCCCATCCGGCCGGTCACGCCGTTCATGACGATGCCGATGGACCTGCGTTCCATTCTTGTGCCTTTCGGTTGTCGTGTCGGTCGCGGCGGGCGGGATCCCCGCGCCGAGTCCCGGAGCCGGTGCCGGGCGCGGGTTCCCGTCGCCGCCGACCGGGTGGACGTCCGGGTGGACGTCCCGGTGGATCGTCCGGGTCGGTCGTCCGGGTCGGTCAGTCGGCGGCCGCGCCGGCGCCCAGCAGGCCGCGGACCCGGTTGGTCACGCGGGCGAACTCGGGGCGCTCCATCGTCGGGGCGTACGCGCGCTCGGCGGGCAGGTCGACGTCGATGATCTCGGCGATCGTCCCGGGCCGGTCGGTCATCACCACGACGCGGTTCGCCAGGTAGGCGGCCTCGGCGATGGAGTGCGTGACGAGCAGGACGGTGGTGCCGGTCTCCCGCCAGATCCGGTTCATCTCGATGTTGAGCTGCTCGCGGGTGAGCGCGTCGAGCGCGCCGAACGGCTCGTCCATCAGCAGGACGGGCGGTTCGTGCAGCAGCGCGCGGCACAGCGCGACGCGCTGCTGCATGCCGCCCGACAGCTCGTGCGGGAGCGCGTCCTCGAACCCCTTCAAGCCGGTCATCTCGATGAGCTCGTCGGCGCGGCGGCGGGCCTGGTCCGAGGGCATGCGCCGCATCTCGGCCTGGAGGAGGATGTTGCGGCGGGCGCTGCGCCACTCCAGCAGCGCGGCCCGCTGGAACACGTAGCCGATGTCGTGGCGGGGGCCGCCGACGCGGTCGCCGCGCAGCCGGACGGTGCCCGACGACGGCTGCAGCAGCCCCGCCACCAGCTTCAGCAGGGTGGACTTGCCGCAGCCGGACGGCCCGACGATGGCGACGAACTCCCCCATCGGGACGTCCAGCGCGATGTCGCGCAGCGCGGTGACGTCGCGCTTGCGGCTGCGGAACCGCACGGCCACGTCGTCCAGCCGGACGGCGGGCTCGGTCCCGGCCGTGCCGGATTCGGTCGCTTTCTGGCTCATGGTCCTCATCGCTCGTCCCGTCGACTCGTACTGGTTCGCAGCGCCCTGGTCTGCGAGGTCTTGGGCTGCAGGGGTCGTGGGCTGCAAAAACTCGGGCGGGGTGGTCGCGTCCTTCCGGGGCGGACGCGCCCGGTCCGGGTCAGCCCTGGCCGGACGGCGCCTGCCAGTACTCGGCCGGGTCCTTGGCCTCCTCGATGACGCCGGCCTGCTGGAAGGTGGCGATCGTCTGCCGCCAGTCGGCCTCGGCGTTGACGCCGGGCGCCTTGCCCTGGGTCGCCGGGGTGTGCAGCAGCTCGAGCGTGGCGGCGAACTGCTCGGTCAGGACCTTGTCGGACGGCAGCTGCTGCGACGCGCCGGCCATGCTGGCGACGGCGCCGGCGGGGTCGGACGACGCGGCCGTCCAGGACTCGCTCGTGGCCGCGACCATCTTCTCCACCAGCTCCTTCTCGCTCTGGAGCTTGCGCTCGCCGACCATGAGGCCGTTGGAGAAGAAGTTCAGCCCGAAGTCGGCGTACCGCAGGTAGGACATCGGCTTGCCGGACTTCTCCTGGATCGTCGGGCCCTGGTCGTTGGCGAAGCCCATCAGCCCGTCGACCGTCTCCGACATCACCGCGGCCATCTTCCCGGCCGGGTCGGTGTTCTGGACGTTGACCTCGGCGGGGTCGATGCCGTTCTTCTCCAGGAAGACCGGGAAGGTGCGCGACAGCGCGTCCCCGGCGGTGCCGGCGACCGTCTTGCCCTTGAGGTCGGCGGGCTTCTCGATCCCGGCGGACGCGAAGGACTGCACGGATGCGGGCGTGGTCTGCAGGTAGACGCCGAGGCTCTTGACCGGGACGCCCTTGTCGACGGCGGCGAGCAGCGCGGGGGTGTCGGCCCAGCCGAAGTCGGTCTGCCCGGCGCCGGTGGCCTGCACGGTCTTCTGCGAGCCCTGCCCGGCGGTGATCTCCAGGGCGATGCCGTGCTTTTCGAAGATGCCCTTCTTCTCGCCGTAGTAGAACGGCGCGTGCTCGCCGTAGGGGTACCAGTTGAGCGTCAGGGTGACCTTGGTCAGCTTCTTGCCGGAGTCGCTGGTGACCTGGTCGGAGTCCCCGCCGCAGGCGGCGCCGGTGAGCGCGACGAGCGGGGCGAGCAGGGCTGCTGCGATGGTGCGGAGTCTCATGGGACGGCCCTCCGTGGTCGGGGTGGGGTGGTGTCGGCCAGTGCCGAGGGGCGGCGCCGAGGGCGGCGCCGGAACGGTCCAGGGACCGTGCCGTGCGGGCGGGGGGCGGTCAGTAGGTGGTGACGGCGCCGTCGCGGCGGCTGGCGTGCCAGGGCAGCAGCAGCCGCTCGGCGACCTCGACGACGACGAACAGCAGGACGCCGATGGCGGACATGACCAGGAGCCCGGCGAACAGCATGGGCGTGTCGAGGTTGCCGTTGGCCTGCAGGATCACGTAGCCGAGCCCTTCGTTGGCCCCGACGAACTCGCCGACGACGGCGCCGGTGACGGCGAGGGTGACCGCGACCTTGAGGCCGGAGAACAGGTGCGGGAGGGACGCGGGCAGCCGGATCTTCAGGAAGGTCGCCATCGGGCCGGCGCCCATCGTGGCCGACAGCTGCAGCATCTCGGGGTCCACCGACTTCAGCCCGGCGACCATGGAGATCACGACCGGGAAGAACGCGATCAGGACCGCGACGACGATCTTCGGGCCGATGCCGAAGCCCATCCACACCACGAACAGCGGCGCGATGGCGATCTTGGGGATGACCTGGGCGAACAGCAGGATCGGGTAGAGCGTGCGCTCGACCGTCGCGGAGTACACCATGACCACCGCGGCGAGGACGCCGACGGCGACGGCGATCGCGAAGCCCAGCAGCGTCTCGTAGGTGGTGACCCAGGTGTGCTGCCAGATGTAGCCCCATTTGTCGGTCAGCACCTCGAACGTGGCGCCGGGCGAGGGCACCAGGTACTCGGCGACCAGCTTGAACGAGCTGACCGCCCACCAGGCGGCGAAGCACGCCACCAGCAGCGCGAGCGGCCGCCAGGTCTGCTCGGCGACGGCGGCGACGCGCTCCCCCGCGCCGGGCCGGTCGCGTTCGACGACGCCCGGCGCGTCCGGCGCGTCCGTCGCCGGGGTCGCGCTCGTCGTGCCCTGACTCACCATGGGTTCCTCCGGGGCGGTTGTTCAGAAAGCGCATTCAGAAAGCGCTTTCTGGTGTACGGTAAGAACCATCGACGACGCGGTCAAGAGGGTCGGCCGAAGATCCGCCGCGAAGTCGGCTCGAGCGAGGGGGCGGTGATGACGGAGGCGGCGGAGGAGTCCCGCACCGGCGAGCGTGCACCGGATCGCGCGTACGTGACCCTGCAGGACGTCGCGCGGGAGGCCGGGGTCTCGCTCGCCACCGCGTCCCGGGTGCTGAACGGGACCTCGCAGGTGCGGACGGATCTGCGGGAGCGGGTGCTGGCCGCGGCGGCGTCGCTGCGGTACACGCCGAACGCCCACGCGCAGGCGCTGGCCAGCGCGTCCAGCACGTCCGTCGGGGTGATCTGCCACGACGTCAGCGACCCCTACTTCGCCGCGGTGGCCCGCGGCGTGATGACCACGGCCGCCGAGCACGGGATGCTGGTGATGCTGGCCAGCACGTTCCGCGATCCGGCCCGCGAAGTCGAGTACGTGGCGATGCTGCGCGCCCAGCGGGCCCGCGCGATCCTGCTGATCGGCTCGGGGTTCGAGGACCGCGAGTGGGAGCGCTCGCTGGGCGCGGAGCTGGAGCCCTACCAGCGGACGGGCGGGCGGGTCGCGGTGCTGAGCCGGCATCGCAGCCTGAAGGTCGACGCGGTGCTGCCGCAGAACCGGGAAGGCGCCTACGAGCTCGGCCGCGCGCTGCTCGACCTGGGGCACCGGGAGTTCGCGGTGCTGACCGGGCCGCGCGCGCTGACGACGGTGTCGGACCGGCTCGCGGGGTTCGCGGAGGCGCTGGCCGACGCGGGGGTGCCGCTGCCGGACGAGCGGATCGTCGAGGCCGCGTTCACCCGGGACGGCGGGTACGCGGCGGCGGCGGAGCTGCTGGCCCGCGGCGAGCGTCCGACGTGCGTGTTCGCGGTGACGGACGTGATGGCGGTCGGGGCGCTGACGGCGTTCCGCGACCGCGGGGTGCGGGTGCCGGAGGACGTGTCGCTGGCCGGGTTCGACGACATCCCGATCGTCGGTGACCTGACGCCGCCGCTGACGACGGTGGCGCTGCCGCTCGGTGAGATGGGCGAGCGGGTGATGGGCCTGGCGCTGCGCGAGCCCGCGGGCCGCCGCAGCCGCATCGAGCGCATCGCGGGCGAGGTCGTCCTGCGCGCCAGCACGGCCCCGCCCCGCGCGTCCGGCCGCTGACCCCGCCGTCCGGTCGGCGTCGGTCCGGTCGGCGTCGGTCCGGGGGCGGCGGGTTCAGCGGCGGCAGGTGCCGAGCCAGGCGAGGAGGGCGGCGGCCGCGTCCTCGGTGAGGGCGCCGGGCAGGTCGGAGCCGAACCGCCGCGCGGCCAGAATGCGCAGCCGGTTGCCCGCCGCGGCGGCTCCGGCGGCGGCCGTGGCGGCGACGAGGGCGGGCGGCCCGTACTCGGTGCGGTCGCGCCGGGCCGCGGCGCCGGACGCGGCGGCGGCGAGCAGCACCCGGGGAAGCATGCCCTGCGGCGCGCTGCGGTCGGGGACGGCGGGGTGTTTGTCGAGGCCGAGCTCGCCCGCGGCGGCGAGGGCGTGCACGGCGCGGACGCCGGGACGGGCGAGCAGCCGCGCGGGGCCGGGATCGGTGCGGCGGGACCGCAGGGCGAGCGCGGTGAGTCCGGCGGTGCTGCGGCAGCCCGTGGCGGCGCCGAGGGCCGCGGCCCGCAGCAGGGACGGGCGCCGCGCGGGCTCGGGGTCGGCGAGGCGGCGGTCGCGCTCGTCGGCCCGGAACGTCGCGGCGAGGGTGGCGTGGGTCGTCATGCCGTAGGCGAGGTGCGGGATCGCTTCGGCCGCCCAGTCCGCGCGGGTCCGGCACCGCGGGTCGGTGATCGCCAGGCGGGCGGCGGGCAGGTCGGCGGCGGCCATCGCGGCGGCGCCCAGCAGCGGCCCGCCGATGGCGGCGGGGAGCCGGACGCCGGTGGCGCGCAGGGCTCCGGCCAGGCCGCCCACGGCGAGGCCGGCGAGGGTGCCGCCGAGGGCGCCGGCGGCCTCGAGCCGGTCGCCGCGCTCGCGGTCGCCGCCCGGCACGGGCGTGCCGGTGCGGTCGGCGAGCTCGGACGCGACGGCGTCCGGGGTGCGGCTCGGGGGTCGGCCCCGCACGGCCATGTCCGCGTGGGTGGTCGCGTTGAGCGCGGTCGTGCCGGCGGCGCCGGCCGCGGCACCGCGCAGGAAGCCTCTGGTCACTGTGGTCACGGCCCGGGGACTACCCGGCCCGGCGGCGATTACCCGGGGGCGCGGGTCTCGACGGCGCGACCGTCGCCGCAGGTGCGGCGGGACCTGCGGCCGCGAACCGAGAGTCCGGCGGCGGACGACCGGCGGGAGACCGCGGTCGCCGGGTCGAGGACGCCGGTCCCGCCCGGTGAAGGCGCGGGACCTGGTCGCCGCGGGTGCGGTGGTGCGGGGCCGATGCCGGCGGCGCCGCGGACGCGCCGCGACGCCCGCGGGCGAGGGTCTGCTGTGTGAGGGCCTGCTGTGTGAGGGCCTGGGGCGGTTCGGGCCGGTCAGGCGGGCGGGGTGTACTCCAGGCCGAGCATGCCGGAGAGCTCGCGGAGTGTCTCCTCGTAGATCGGGGCGACGTCGGAGTAGATGAAGTCCAGCTGGTTGAGGACTTCCATGCACAGCAGTCCCCACAGCCGGATCCAGCAGGTCATGGCGACGTGCAGGGCTTCGGGGGGCAGGTCGTGGCCCTGCGCCCGGATGTGGTCGCCGAGCTGCGCGCGGACGGACGGGTCCAGTTCGTCGGGCGTGGGGACGGGGAAGGGCGCGGTGGCCCACAGGTCCTGGACCTGCCCAAGGAAGACCATCCCGAAGTCGTTGGCGGCCCGGTTGCGGGGCGTGTCGGGGTGCAGCCGGGCGGACTGGGCGGCGGGGACCGCGCTGGCGAAGATCCACTCGAACTCGGCCGGGTGGTCGACCGCCCAGCCGCGCATGGCGCGGCAGGTGGCCAGCAGGCGCTCGCCGGGCGCGGCGTCCGCGCGGGCGTCGCGGGCGTCCTCCATGGCCGCGGTCAGCTCGCGGAAGAAGTCGGCGGTGACGGCGGCGACGAGCTCGTCGTGCGAGGAGAAGTAGTGGTAGAGCGCGGGGCCGCTCATGCCGATCTCGCGCGCGACGGCGTTGATCGTCACGGCCGCGGGTCCGCGGGTGGTCAGCAGGCGGCGCGCGGCCTCCCGGATCTCGGTGAGCGTGGCCTCCCGGAGCCTGGCGCGGCGGGTGGAGCGCTGTACGGCCAACGAACGTCCTTTCTCGGCGGCGACCTTGACACCCTACTGCCCCTATGTTTCCTTAGAGCTTCTAGAAAAATTAGAACCTCTAAGGAGGGCGTGTGGCCGTGAAGACGCTCAACCCGCTGGCGGGGGCGTTCGCGAAGTACCGGCTGGAGGCGACGGTCGCCGAGACCGGGGACGTGACGCCGACGATGCGGCGGATCCGGCTGGTGGCCGACGGGCCGATCGACTTCCCGTACACCCCGGGCCAGCACGTCCGGGTCGAACTGCTGGACCCGCGGTCGGTGCAGGGGCTGCTGCGCCCGGGAGAGACGCTGCGCACGTACACGATCTGGGACCTCGACCGGGACGCGGGTGCGGTGGAGCTGCGCGCGCACCTGTACGACGGGGACGGCATCGGCCTGCGGTGGGCGCGCACGGCCGCGCCGGGCGACCGGGTGCCGCTGTGGTGGCCGCAGGGCTCGCTGTTCACCCGTCCGGCGCCGTTCCACGTGTTCGTCGGGGAGGAGACGGCGGGCGCGGCGTTCGGGCCGATGCTGCGGGCGCTGGATCCGGCCGCCCGGGTGTTCGGGGTGCTGGAGAGCGAGTCGCCCGAGCACGACATGCCGCTGCCCGGCCCGCACCGGCTGCGGCGCGTGCACCGGCACGGCGCGCCGGCGGCGTCGTCGCCGACGCTGGCGGCGGCGGTCGCGGAGCTGGACCTGCCCGGCACCGACGGCGCCGCCTACGTCGCCGGCGAGGCCCGCACCTGCCAGCTGGTGCGCGACCACCTGGTCCGCGAGCGCGGCTGGGACCGCCGGTCGATCAAGGTGAAGCCGTTCTGGGCCCCGGGCAAGCGCGGCCTGCACTGAGGTCGGGCCGGGCCGTCGCGGTTCAGGGCGGGCCGAGGACCCCGGGCCCGGCCAGGGCGCGGGCGGCGTCGGAGAAGAACCGCTCGGTCGCGTCAGGCGCCAGTCCGAGCGTCACGCCCTGGCTCAGGCCCACCAGCAGGGCGCGCAGGGCGGTGGCCAGCCGCGCGGCCTGCGCCGGGGTGACCGCGGCGGGCGGCGGGCCGTGCCGGCGGCCGGTGAACAGCGCGGCGAGCCGCTCCTCGTGGGCCCGGACGGACGCGGCCAGGCGGGTGTGCAGGTCGGGGTCGCGCAGCGCCATGTCCTGCAGGCTGAGCTGGAACGACAGCTGCTGCGCCGCGTCGGGGGCCTCGCACGTCCGGCGGTAGTGGCGCGCGAACGCCTCGACGGCCCCGGTGAGGTCGAGGTCGCCGGGGACGGCGGCGTCGAACGCGGCGTAGTACGGGTCGAGCTCGTCGGCGAGCAGCTCGACGAACAGGGCGTTCTTGCTGCCGAACAGCGAGTAGACGGCGCCGGTGGTCAGGCCCGCGCGCGCCGCGATGTCCTCGAGCCTGGCGCGGTGGCCGTCCCGCGACACCGCCTCCCGGGCGGCCTCCAGCAGCGCCCGCCGGTTGCGCTCCTTGGTCTGCGCCCTCGTCAGTCTCATAATCCTATTATTACAGTAATCTGATTATCGAGATGGAGGCCGAGATGGACATCAGAGACGAGATCGCCGCGGAGCGGCGGGAGCTGGCCGAGATGCTGGAGGCGCTGCCCGCGGCGAGCTGGGACGCGCCGAGCCTGTGCGCGGGATGGCGGGTGCGGGAGGTCGCCGCCCACATGTCGATGGGGTTCCGGTACTCGTTCGCCAAGGTGGCGTCCGAGCTGGTCAGGGCGCGGGGGCTGCACCGGATGACCGACCGCCTCGCCCGCCGGGACGCGGCGGCGATGACGCACGCCGAGATGGCCGCCGCGCTGCGCGACAACGCGCGCCACCCGTGGAAGCCGCCCGTCGGCGGGATCACCGCGGCGCTCGGCCACGACGTCGTCCACGGGCTGGACATCGGCGTCGCGCTCGGGCTGGACCGCCGGGTGCCGCACGAGCGCCTGCGCCCGCTGCTGGAGAGTGTCACGCCCCGGACGGCGAAGTTCTTCGGGGCCGACCTCGGCGGCGTGGAGCTGCGCGCCGACGATCTCGACTGGTCGTTCGGGAGCGGGACGCCGCTGACGGGCTCGGCCCAGGATCTGCTGCTCGTCGCCTACGGCCGCGCGCTGCCGGCCGGACGGCTGGGCGGCGACGCCCGCGAGCGGTTCACCCTGCGGGACGCGGGCCGGGTTTCCTGACGTCCCGCTCCCTCCGGCCGACACCCGGGGGCGTTCCTTGGCCCGCGCATTGCCTTACCCGTGGGCCGAGGGGGAAGTGAGCCGTCGGAACACCCGGAAGAGCACAGGGAGCGGATCATCATGGTGAAGCAGCTGCAGAAGATGGGCTTGTCGTCGAACGTCATGTACGCGATGGGTTTCACCTCGATCGGCCTGTCGGTGGCCGCGTGGGCCGCGTCGCTGCAGATCGAGTCGGCGGGCATGGAGCGGGCGGACCGCTGGGGCATCTTCGTCGGGCAGTGGGCCCCGACCTTCTTCGCGCTGGGCTGCGCGATGCGCATGGAGGAGCAGTGGGGCGCCCGCGGCCGGCACGAGGAGTCGGCGTACGAGGCCGGGGAGATCCGCGAGCCCATGCACGTCGGCTGAACCCCGCGGCCGGTGCGGCGCGTCAGGGGGCGAGCGCGCCGGCGCGGGCGGCCGTGCAGGCCGCCGCGGCGGCGCGGTCGGCGGCCGCCTCGTCCAGCGGCTCGCCGGTGACGAACAGCCGGTAGTACAGCGGCGCCACCGCGATCCGGACGACCTCGGCGGCGTCCGTCCCGGGCGGGACCTCGCCGCGCGCGACGGCCCGCTCGACGACGACCGCGGACTGCGCGTGGCGGCGCTCGAAGAACCGGTGCAGGGCGTCGGCGGCGGCGCCGCTCTGCCCGGCGGCCAGCACGAACGCGCGGGAGACCGGGCCCTCCCGCGGGTCGGCGAACCCGTCGCGGACGAGCCGGGCGAGGGCGCGCAGGTCGCCGTCCAGGGTGCCGGTGTCGGGGACGGGCCAGGGTTCGGCGGCGGCGATCTCGAGGGCGTCGGCGACGAGGCCGTCGGCGTCGCCCCAGCGCCGGTAGACGGTCGTCTTGTGGACCCCGGAGCGGGCGGCGACGCCCTCGACCGTCAGGCCCCGGTAGCCGTGCTCGGCGAGGACGGCGAGGGTCGCGCCGCGGACGGCGTCGCGGACGCGGGCCGTCCGGCCGCCCGGCCGCGCGCGGCCCGGCCCGGCGGCGTCCGCTGGCTCCGGCGGGTTCATACCGGAAACCTAACACAACAAAAGTTGCGTTAGTCTTCTCGTCGCACACCCGGCGACCGGAGGACGCATGCCGCACGTCACGATCGAGGAAATCACGGTGTCGGGCCCCGCCGAGGGCCCGTACGCGATCACGGCGGGCCCGGACGGCGCCCTGTGGTTCACGCTGGTGCACGCCGGCCGGATCGGCCGGGTGGCGCCGGGCGGGCGGGCCGTCCTGCACCCCGCCGAACCCCTCGACGGCGACCCGATGATCATCACGTCGGGCCCGGACGGGGCGCTGTGGTTCACCGAGTTCCAGGGGAACCGCATCGGCCGCATCGACCCCGGCGGCCGGATCGTCCGCCATCCGGTGCCGGACGGCGGCGGCCCCTGCGGGATCGCCGCGGGCCCGGACGGCGCCCTGTGGTTCACCCTCATGCACACCGGCGAGCTCGGCCGGATCGACACCGACGGCCGCATCACGCGCGTGCCGGTCCGGGGCGGGATGCCGTCGATGATCACCACCGGCCCCGACGGCGCCCTGTGGTTCACCCTCAACCAGGGCAACGCGATCGGCCGCGCGACGCCCGCCGGCGACGTGGCCCTCCACCCGCTGCCGCACGCGGGCGCCGCGCCCGTCGGGATCACCGCGGGCCCCGACGGGGCCCTGTGGTTCACCGAGATCGGCGCGGGCCGGATCGGGCGGATCACCACGGACGGCGAGGTCGCCGAGTTCGCGCTGCCCGACCCGGCGGCGCGCCCGCACGCGATCACGGCGGGCCCGGACGGCGCGCTGTGGTTCACCGAGTGGGGCACCGCGCAGGTGGGCCGCGTCACGGTGGACGGCGCCGTCGAGGAGCACCCGCTGCCGACGCCCGGCTGCGAACCGCACGGCATCGCCGCCGGGCCCGACGGGGCCCTGTGGATCGCGCTGGAGACCGGCGCCCTCGCCCGCGTCCACCCCGGTTGACCGCCCGCCCGGGGAAAACCGGTTGGCACGCCGGGCGCCGTTCGTTAGAACGGTCCGCATGCTCCGCAAGTACCCCCGCACCCGGCACATCGAGGGATCCCGGCTGCAGCCGGGCGACCACGACCTGGCGGCGGCGCCGTTCCGGGAGGTCGCCGGGCGTTTCCTGGTGGTGGAGGAGAAGCTGGACGGCGCCAACTGCGGCATCAGCTTCACCGCCGACGGGGAACTGCGGCTGCAGAGCCGCGGGCACTACCTGACCGGCGGCCCCCGCGAGCGGCAGTTCGGTCCGCTGAAGGCGTGGGCGGCGTCGGTCCAGCACGTGCTGCGGGAGCGGCTGCGCGACCGGTACGTCATGTACGGCGAGTGGCTGTACGCCAAGCACACCGTCTTCTACGACGCGCTCCCCCACTACTTCTGCGAGTTCGACGTCCTCGACACCGCCGACGGGACGTTCCTGTCGACGGCGCGGCGCCGCGAGCTGCTGGCGGGGACGCCGGTGGTGCACGTCCCGGTCCTGCACGAGGGGCCCGTCGGCGGCCTGGCGGAGCTGACGGCGCTCGTCGGGCCGTCCACGTGCCGGACGCCGCACTGGCGGGACGCGCTGCGCGCGGCGGCGGAGGCGGGCGGCGCCGACCCCGCCCAGGTGGAGAAGGAGACCGACGCGGCCGAGGAGATGGAGGGCCTCTACCTGAAGGTGGAGGAGGACGGCCGGACCGTCGACCGGTTCAAGTGGGTCCGGGCGAGCTTCCTCACCGCCATCCTGGACTCGGGGACGCACTGGCGGGAGCGCCCGATCGTCGCCAACGGCCTCGCCGACCCGGGCGTCCTGTACGCGGGCGCTCACTGAGTCCGGTTTCACCGGCCGCCCGCCCTGCCGCTCTTTTCGGCGCTCACCCTCCTTCCGGGCCAGTCGGGCCGTTCACCTGCCACGTCGGAGCGGAGCGGTGGTGGACGGCGCCGTCCGGATCGAAGACGAGGTAGCGGTCGAAGTCTTCGGCGAACCAGCGGTCGTGCGTCACGGCCAGGACGGTGCCCTGGTAGGCGGCCAGGCCGTCTTGGAGGGCTTGGGCGCTGGCGAGGTCGAGGTTGTCGGTCGGCTCGTCCAGCAGGAGGAGGGTGCAGCCGGACAGCTCCAGCAGCAGGATCTGCAGCCGCGCCTGCTGCCCGCCGGACAGGGTGTGGAAGGGCTGGCGCCGCGTGGGCGCGAGTTCGTATCGGGCCAAGGCGCGCATGGCGTCGTTGAGGGTCGTCCCGAAGTCGGTCGTGATGATCTCGTCGGGTGTGCGGTCGCGCAGGTCGGGGCGGGTGTGGGTCTGGACGAAGCGGCCGGGAGCGACGCGGGCGCCCAGTCGCGCCGTGCCTCGGTGAGGGACCGAGGACGGGTCGTCGAGCAGCTTGAGGAACTGTGACTTGCCCGACCCGTTCGCGCCGAGGACGGCGATGCGTTCGCCGTACCAGACTTCCAGGTCGAACGGCTTGGTCAGGTCGGCGACTTCGAGTCGTTCGCAGACGACGGCGCGTTTGCCGGTGCGTCCGCCGCGCAGGCGGACGCGGATGTTCTGCTCGCGCGGTGGCGGCTCGGGCGGTCCCGCCTCCTCGAAGCGGGCCAGGCGGGTGCGCGCGGCCTGGTAGGACGAGGCGACGGCGTCGTTGGCGGCGGCGCGCCGGCGCAGCGTGTGGACCAGGCGGCGCAGCCGGGCGTGCTCGTCGTCCCAGCGGCGGCGCAGTTCGTCCATGCGGGCGGCGCGGTCGCGGCGCGCGGCCGGGTAGGCGGCGAAGCCGCCGCCGTGCACCCAGACCGTGCCGGACTCGACGGTGATGATCCGGTCGGCGGCGCCGGCGAGCAGGCGGCGGTCGTGGGAGACCAGCAGCACGGTCTTGGCGGTGGCTCGCAGCCGCTCCTCCAGCCACTGCTTGCCGGGGATGTCCAGGTAGTTGTCGGGCTCGTCGAGCAGCAGGACTTCGTCGGGTCCGCGGAGCAGCGCCTCCAGCATGAGGCGCTTCTGCTCGCCGCCGGACAGTGTTCCCGCGGGCCGGTCGCGGACCTGCTCATACGGCAGGCCGAGCGCCAAGGTCGTGCAGGCGTCCCAGACGACTTCCAGGTCGTAGCCGCCCGCGTCGGTGAAGTCGCCGATGGCCTGGGCGTAGGCCATCTGGCTCTCCGGGGCGCCGGTCAACGCGGCTTCGGCGCGGGCGAGCGCGTCGGCCGCCGCCTTGATCTGCGGGGGCGCGACCGCCAGGAGGAGTCGGCGGACGGTGCGGTCCTCCGGAGTGAACTGGCGCATCACCCCGAGTCCGCCGGTATTGGCGATCTTCCCCGCGGAAGGGGCCAGTTCCCCGGCGATGAGCCTGAGCAGCGTCGTCTTGCCACCGCCGTTCGGGCCGACCAGGGCCGCCTTCGCGCCCTGCCCCACACGGAAGGACACCTCGCGCAGCAAGGGCCGTCCATCGGGCAGCGCATAGGCCAGGTCGCTCACATCGATGTGCCCCACAACCACCTCTGAACGTTGATCGGGTCACTAGAACGTTGATCCGGTAGTAGTTCACCGTACTAGAGTGGGCGCATGGGAACGAGCCGAGCGGGCGACATCTGGTCGAAGCAGCCGCGCGGGCGACGGGAAGCGCCGCCGCTGTCGCGGGAACGCATCGTCGCCGAAGCGATCGCGCTCCTGGACGAGGAGGGCGCGGACCGGCTGACCATGCGGCGGCTGGCCGAGCGGCTCGGCACCGGCTCGACCACGCTGTACTGGCACGTGGACACCAAGGACGACGTGCTCGACCTGGCCCTGGACACGGTGTTCGCCGAGGCCGAGGTCCCGCCGGCGACCGACGACTGGCGCGCCGACGTCACCGCGATGGTGGAACGGTGGCGCGCGGTGATGCTCCGGCACCGCTGGACCGCGACGCTGATGGGCCGGCCGATGCTCGGGCCGAACGTCCTCACGCGGACGGAGTTCCTGCACGCGGCACTGCGGCGCGCCGGACTCGCGGGCGCGCCGCTCACCGCCGCCGCCTACGGACTGTCGCACTTCGTGGTCGGGGCCGCGGTCAGCCAGCTGTCCTGGCACGGCAGGGACGAGTCGTCCACCCGCGATGCCGCCGACAAGATCCTCGCGGCGCACCGCGAGGCGTACCCGACGCTGGCCGCGCACGGGCATCCCAGCGACAACGACTGGGACGAGGCGTTCCACCGCGGCTTGGGGTACCTGATCGACGGCATCCGCGCGAACACCATCGGATAGCCGGACCACAGCCCGGTTCGCGGTGTTGAAACGGCCCGGCCTTCAGGTGGCGCTTCGCACCCGGCCCCGTGACGCGCGCCGAGTCGGTCGCCGCCCTACAGGAACGGCGGGCGGACGCGCCGGAAAAGCGGATGACCCGCGTCCGCGGTCGCCCGTACGGTTGCCGGATGCGCTCTCGGCAGCCCGGAGGGGAGCCCTCCCCCAAGACCCTCTCCCGAACGTCTCCCGAACCGCCGCCGGTGTTCGCCGAGCTGTGCCCGGCGCCGCCGAACTGGGAGGTGCCGTGGCCGCGGATCCGGGACGCGTTCGCGTGGGTGCGCGACATGGCGGGCGTGCCGCAGGACGCCGTCTACCACGGTGAGGGCGACGTCGAGGTGCACACGCGGATGGCGTGCGAGGCGCTGGCGGACCTGCCGCAGTGGCGGGCGCGCCCGGCGGACGAGCGGGTGCGGCTGTTCGCGACCGTCCTGATGCACGACATCGCCAAGCCGCACTGCACCCGCACCGAGGACGGCGGGCGCATCACCGCGCGCGGGCATTCGCGGCGCGGCGACCTGATGGTGCGGCGGATCCTGTGGGAGATGGGCGCGCCGGTCGCGTGGCGCGAGCACGTCGCCGCGCTGATCCGGCACCACCAGGTGCCGTTCTGGGCGCTGGAGCGGCCCGACCTGCAGCGGATCGCGTTCCGGGTGAGCCTGCTGGCCCGCAACGACGACCTGGTGCTGCTGGCGTCGGCCGACATCCTCGGCCGGATCTGCCCCGACACCGAGGAGCTGCTCGACAACGTCGGCCTGTACGGGGAGTACTGCGCCGAGCAGGACTGCCTGGACGGGCCGCGCGCTTTCCCGTCCGACCACGCCCGGTTCTGGTACTTCCGCAAGCCCGACCGCGACCCCGCCTACGCCGCCTACGACGACACGCGGCTGACCGCGACGATCCTGTCGGGGCTGCCGGGCGCCGGCAAGGACACCTGGATCGCGGCGAACCGCCCGGACGTCCCGGTGGTGAGCCTGGACCGGCTGCGCGCGGAGATGGGCGTCTCCCCCGCCGGCGACCAGCGGGCGGTGGCGGCGGCCGCGCACGAGCTGGCGCGCGAGCACCTGCGGGCGGGACGGTCGTTCGTGTGGAACGCCACGAACGTGTCGCGGTCGCAGCGCGAGCTGTGCACGGGCCTGGTCGCCGGGTACCGGGGGCGGGTCGAGGTGGTGGCGCTGGAGGCGCCGCCGGACGTGCTGCGGGACCGCAACCGGGGCCGCGCCGCGCCCGTCCCGGACGCGGTGATCGACCGGCTCGTCCGCCGGTGGGAGACGCCCGACCCGACCGAGGGGCACCGCGTCGACTGGCTGGGCACGGCCTGACCCGGGACCGTCCCCGGGGGTCGCTTTGACAGGTGATCGCGGCGGGCGGGAAGGTCGTGCCGTGAACGATGCCGCAGGTGACGGGAACGAACACGGAAACGGACCCGACGGGACGGGCCGGGTCGCGCTGGTGACCGGGGCCGGTTCGGGGATCGGCGCGGCGGTCGCGGCCGCGCTGCTGGACGCGGGATGGCGCGTCGCGCTGGCGGGGCGGCGCCCCGACCGGCTGGAGGAGGCGGCGCGGCGGTCCCGGGCCGCGGACGGCCGCGCGCTGGCCGTCGCCGCCGACGTCGCCGACCCCGCGTCGGTCGAGGCGCTGTTCGGGGCGGTCGCCGACCGGTGGGGGCGGCTGGACCTGCTGTTCAACAACGCCGGGGTGTTCGGGGCGCCCGCGCCGGTCGAGGACTTCGGGCTCGAGGAGTGGCGCCGCGTCGTCGACACCAACCTGACGGGCGCGTTCCTGTGCGCGCGGGCGGCGTTCCGGGCGATGAAGGAGCGGGACCCGCGGGGCGGGCGCATCATCAACAACGGGTCGCTGGCGGCGCACACGCCGCGGCCCCGGTCGGTGGCCTACACCGCCAGCAAGCACGCGGTGACGGGGCTGACCAAGTCGCTGTCGCTGGAGGGGCGCCCGTACGGGATCGCGTGCGGGCAGATCGACGTGGGCAACGCGGCGACGGAGATGACGGGCGGGTTCGCGTCCGGGGCGCTGCAGGCGGACGGGTCGGTGCGCGCGGAGCCGGTGATGGACGCCGCGCACGTCGCGCGGGCCGTCCTGTACATGGCGGGGCTGCCGCCGGAGGCGAACGTGCAGTTCATGACGGTGATGGCGACGACGATGCCGTCGTTCGTGGGCCGCGGCTGACGCCGTCCCGGTCATCCCCCTTCGCGCCGGGTGGTGCGGTAAAGAACCGTTCTGCGGCGCCGCCATGCGGGGTCGATCGGGTGCGGGGCCCGCGCCCCGGGCGGGCCGACGTTTAGGTCCGGGGCAGGGGGAACGCCTCTACCGCGCTTCGTAACCACTGGACGCGGGAGGGAGCCGGAAGCGATGACGATCATGCGGCCGGCACAGGACGGCAGAGGCAGCGCGGCCGGCGCCGCCATTCACGGGGACGGGCAGGCGGCCGGTCACGCGGCAGCCGGGCGGGTGGAGACCGGGCGGCACGAGCCGGGCACCGGCGAGCTCGTCCGGCAGGCGACCCAGCAGGTCTCGGACCTGATGCGCGCGGAGCTGCGCCTGGCCGTCGCCGAACTGAAGGACAAGGGCAGGCACGCCGGGACGGGCGCCGGGCTGTTCGGCGGCGCCGGCCTGGTCGCCCTGTACGGGCTCGGGGCGCTGCTGGCGGCGGCGATCGCGGCGATCGCGCTGGTGCTGCCGGTGTGGGCGGCGGCGCTGATCATGGGCGGTGCGCTGCTGCTGGTCGCCGGGGTGCTCGCGCTGATGGGGCGCGGCCAGACCCGGCGCGCGACGCCCGCCATGCCCGAGCGGGCGGCCGAGGAAGCGCGGCAGACCGTCACGGAACTGAAGGAGAGGGCGCACCGATGAGCAGGCACGGCGCCGTTGCCGGCACCGAGGAGCTGCGGCAGGAGGTCGACCGGGCCCGCCACGACCTCGGCGAGACCGTGGAGGCGCTGGCGGCCAAGGCCGATGTGAAGGCGATGGCGCGCGAGCGCGTCGACCAGGCCCGGACCCGCGCGATGGACGCGGTGGGGTCGGCGCGGCAGGCGGCGTCCTCGCGGGCGTCGTCGGCGCGGGCGGCCGCGGCGTCGCCGCAGGGCGCGGCGCGGGCGCGGCAGGGCGGCGCGGCGGTGGGCGCCGCGGGGGCCGCGGCGGCGCTGCTGACGGTGTGGCTGAGGCGGCGCCGCGCGCCCGCGGTGCGGGTGCTGACGCGGCGTACGCAGCGGGCCCCGGTCAAGGTGCGGCGGACGGGCGCGGGCCGGACGAACTGGACGCCGGTGGCGCGCCTCACCGGGGCGCGGCGGAGCCGTTCGCGCACGCCGTCGGCCTGGACGCGCCGCTGAGATGCCCGGCGCGCGCGGCCGTCCCGGCGGGCTCACCGACATGCCCGCGTCGGGCTGGCGCGGGGCGGTCAAGCGGACGTTCGGCGAGTTCAAGAACGACAACCTGCAGGACTACGCGGCGGCGCTCACCTACTACGCGGTGCTGTCGATCTTCCCGGGGCTGCTGGTGGTGGTGTCGGTCGTCGGGCTGGCGGGCCGGTCGACCACCGACGACCTGATCGCCGAGCTGGGCGGGATGGCGCCCGGCGCGGTGAAGGACCTGCTGATCGGCGCGGTCCGGCAGCTGCAGGGCTCCGGGGGCGCCGGGATCGCCGCGGCCGCGGGCCTGGCGGGCGCGGTGTGGTCGGCGTCGGGGTACGTCGGGGCGTTCATGCGGGCGTCCAACGTCGTCTACGACGTGCCGGAGGGGCGCCCGTTCTGGAAGATGGTGCCGCTGCGGCTCGGGATCACGGTGCTGACGCTGGCGGTGCTGGCGGCGTCGGCGATCGCGGTGGTGGTGTCGGGGCCGCTGGCGCGCGAGGTCGGGGACCTGCTGGGGCTGGGGTCGGCGGCGGTGACGGCGTGGCAGATCGCCAAGTGGCCGGTGCTGCTGGTGGTGATCAGCCTGCTGTTCTCGCTGCTGTACTGGGCGGCGCCGAACGTGCGCCGCAGGTTCCGGTGGGTGACGCCGGGCGGTGCGGTGGCGGTGCTGGTGTGGCTGGCGGCGTCGGGTCTGTTCGCCCTGTACGTGGCGGGCTTTTCCAGCTACAACAAGACCTACGGCAGCCTCGCCGGTGTGATCGTGTTCCTGGTGTGGCTGTGGATCAGCAATCTGGCGATCCTGCTGGGCGCGGAGCTGAACGCCGAGCTGGAGCGGGGCCGGGCCATCCAGGCCGGGGCGTCCGCCGGGGAGGAGCCCTACGTGGAGTTCCGCGACACGCGCGCGTTCGGTGAGCAGGAGCGCCGCGCGACCGGCGCGGGCCGCCGGGAGGCGGGCGGCGGGCACGACCGGGGCCCGGACCGTCCTGACTCGACCGTGTGAAACGGGTCGCCCGACCCCTAACCCCCTGATTAGGATCTTTGCGTGCTGCGTCCCGCTTACCCCATCGAGACCGAGCGACTCACCCTGCGGCCCTTCCGCGAGGACGATCTGGAAGGGCTGTACGCGTACCAGTCGCTGCCCGAGGTGGCGCGCTTCCTGTACTGGGAGCCGCGGAACCTGGAGGAGTCCAGGTCGTTTCTGAAGGAGAAGATGACGGCGGCCACCGTCGAGCGGGAGGGCGACTGGCTGGTGCTGGCGGTGGTGCTGCGGGAGACGGGCGCCCTGATGGGCGAGGTCAACCTGCAGTGGCGCAGCCGGGAGCACCGGCAGGGCGAGATCGGCTACATCTTCAACCCGGCGTTCCACGGGCAGGGGTTCGCGACGGAGGCGGCCGAGGTGGTGCTGCGGCTGGGGTTCGAGGGGCTGGACCTGCACCGGGTCGTGGGCCGGCTGGACGGCCGCAACGCCGCGTCGGCGCGGGTGCTGGAGCGGCTGGGGATGCGGCGCGAGGCGCGCCTGGTGCAGAACGAGATGGTCAAGGGCGAGTGGACCGACGAGGTCGTGTACGCGATGCTGCGGGAGGAGTGGGAGCGCCGCGCCCCCCTCACCAGCGGCTGATCCCCCGCC
>NZ_QHJN01000139.1:0-21962 GCF_003947565.1 Actinomadura sp. WAC 06369
CCGTCCCGCTGCCGGAGGCGGGGAAGCCGGTCGAGGTCGGGACGGCGGACGGGTCGCGCTACCGGATCGCGGCGGTGACCGCGGGCGTGAGCGACGGGGCGATGCCGTCGGCGCAGTCGGCGGCGCCGTCCGGGACGTCCTACCCGTACATCGAGTACCTGCTGACGAACCCGAAGGACGAGCAGGTCCTGCTGGACTTCCCGGGGGACGTGTTCGTGAAGGCGGATCTGGTGGCCGACGACGCGCGGGGGCGCTGCATGCCGCAGGCGGGGGTGCCCGAGGACATGTGCACGCCGCCGACCAAGAGCCGGGTGGTCAAGACCCTGGCGGGCGGGGAGCCGATCGCGGGGGACGGCGGCGACAAGTGGATGCCGCCCGGTTCGTCGTACCTGGTGCGGGCGACGGTCACCGTGCCGGTGGACCGCCGCATCGACGGCACGGATCTCGGCCTGTTCATCTGGCGGCAGCTCTACGTGAACGACCAGCTCGCCAAGCCGGCGCCTTTCCCGAGCTGACCGGGCCATGGAGAAGGGGCCGTCGCGCCGTGCGACGGCCCCCGGCCGGGGCGGCTCCCGGGGTCACTCCGCTTCGGGGTCATCGGCGAGGATCCCGTAGATGCGGCGGCGGGCGTCGTTGACGACGTCCAGCGCGCGCGCCTTCTGCGTCTCGCTGCCGACCGCCATCACCTGCTGCAGGGCGCCCATGAGCTGCCCGACGGCCTCGCGGCCCCGCAGGACGTTCTCGCCCGCGGCGTCGGTGACCTCCTCCCAGGGGGCGGTGGTCTGCTTGGCGGTCTCCGCGCGGCCCGTGTCGGTGAGTTCGAACAGCCGCTTGCCGCCGTCCTCGCGGCTGGTGACGAGGCCCTCGTCCTCCAGCATCTGGAGGGTGGGGTAGACCGAGCCGGGGCTCGGACGCCAGACGCCGCCGGTGCGCTCGTCCAGTTCCTGGATCATCTCGTAGCCGTGCATGGGGCGCTCGGCGAGCAGCGCGAGCAGGGCCGCGCGGACGTTGCCGCGCCGGGTGCGCCGTCCGCCGCGACCGCCGCGCCCGCCGCCCCGGTGGCCGTGCCCCCAGGGGCCCGGTCCGCCCTGGCCGAAGGGACCCATCGGGCCGCCCGGCCCGCCGGGGCCGAAGGGGCCGCCGCGCCGGGCGCGGTGTTCGAAATGCTGGAAGGGGTCCGGGCCCCCCATGTCGTGTGCATGCATCGCTCGCTCCTTCTATGATCGGTTGCGATGCATTAACGATATATCGGCAAACTGTCGTTGGCAAGCGCCGGACCGGACGGGCGCAGGAAGAAGCGCCTAGGCCCGCTTCGTCGAGGACGAGCGGGCCCGGGCGCGAACGTGCCGACGGACGTCGGGGGGAACCGGCGCGGGGGCCGGGATCAGGGGCCGGTCACCTGCAGGTGGTCGAGGATGTCGGTGGTCGCCTTGCGGTCGTCGGTCTCCTTCACCCGGATCCACAGCCCGAACTTGCCGGATTCGTGCCGCAGCCCGACCTCCGTGACCGACGCCGTCCCGGACGCGCAGCCGGTGAACCGCGTGATCGTCCCGGTGAGCGCCTTGTCGGGCGACGTGTAGTTCTCCGGCCCCGCCTGCTTGCACTGCGGGTGCCGCGCGGCGGTGGGCGGCGGGAGCCGCCCCTCCCGCATGTCGGTGGTGACGCCGATGAACACGCCCGGGACGGCCCCGTTGCCCTGGAAGCCGTCCACGCTCGTGGTCGCCCGGAGGACGGGACGCTCCTGCGGGTCGTTCAGCCCGACGATCGACGGCGCCCAGGTCTGCTCCTGCTGCAGCGGCCACGCCTTCGGCACCGCCACCTTGATCTTGCCGCCGTTGTTGGAGAGCTGGACGAAGTCCTTCGGGATCGCGTTCTTCTTCTCGCCGTCGTCCCCCGACCCGCCGCCGTCGCCGGAGAACAGGGTGCCGAGCAGGAGCCCCGCGACGACCGCGACCGCGAGCACGACCGCCGTGATCACCAGCGGCGTCCCGTACCGGCCGCCGGCGCCCTTGAGCCGCCCGAGCGGCCCGCCGCCGGCGCCGCCCGAACCGCCCTGCCCCTGCCCCTGGACGGGCGGGGGCGGCTGGAAGCCGGTCGGCGGCGGCCCGTGGCCGCCGGGGGGCGGCACCGGCCCGGGCGGCTGCCCGGCGGGGAACGCCGCGGTGCGCTGGTCGTCGGTGTTCGGTGCGGACGACGGGTGCTGCGAAGGAATCGCCACGGTGGCGCCGTCGGCGAGCCCGCCCGACGACGGCTGCGACGGCCCCGCGCCGAACGCGCCGCCGTCGCCCGGACGCGGGCCGGGGTGGTCGACGATCGTCTGGTCGCCGTCCGCGGCGGGCGGCGGGTCGAACCGCGTCCGCATGCCCGGCGGCACCGCCCCGGCCGACGACGGCGACGACGGCGCGGACGACGAAGGCGCGGGCGTCCCGTCGCCGCGGAAGTCCAGCACGGTGGCGTCCGGGTCGATCCGCGGTTCGGCGGGGGCGGCCGGTTCGGACGCGGCCGGGACGGACGGCGGCGCCTCGTCGAACATCGTCACCGGAGCAGCCGGAGCAGCCGAAGCCGGCGAGGCCGGCGCGGAGGACCGCGACGCGGCGATCCGCGCGGACGGCGGGATGAGGGTGGAGAGGGCCTCGGCGAACGCCTCGGCGGTCGGCCAGCGGTTCTCCCGGTCGACCTCCAGCGCGCGCAGGACGACCTGGTCCATCGCGGCGGTCACGCCCTCGCGCAGCTCGCTCGGCGGCGACTTCACCGGCGCCGGGCCGGGGGCGCGGCCCGCGAGCATGTGGAACGTCAGCGCGCCGAGCCCGTAGACGTCCGCGCGGACGTCCAGGCCGCCGCCGAAGCGGGCCTGCTCGGGGGACATGTAGCCGGGGGTGCCGACGGGCAGCGTGAACGCGCCGGACGCGTGCGCCAGCGCCTTCGCCAGCCCGAGGTCGGCGATCAGCAGCTTCTCGCCGCCGTCCGGGGTCGACTGGAACAGCACGTTCGACGGTTTGAGGTCGCGGTGGATCACGCCGAGCGCGTTGATCACCTCGACGCCGTAGGCGATCTCCTCGGCGAGGGCGACGGCCTCGTTGACCGGAAGCGGCCGTTCGCGCATCCGGTCGGCGAGCGTCCCGCGGTCCGCGTACGACATGACGAAGTACGGGCGTCTGTCGGGGAGCTCGCCGATGTCGTGCACTCGCACGAGACGCTCGGAGTCGGCCCGGCGCAGGATGCGCGCCTCCTCGAGGAAGCGGTTGCGCACGTCGAGGTCGTCGACGAGGCTGCCGGACAGGACTTTGATGGCCACCGGCGATTCCAAGGCGTCGTCGTGCCCGAGCCACACGGACGCGAACGCCCCGGAACCCAGGGCGCGATCGATTCGGTAACGGTCGACGTTCGGTGGGAAGGACACTCCCGTATCATGCCCAACAAACGGGGTGAGTGTGCGATCGAGCATTGAGGCACGGCATGGCATTCGATGAACGGACCGAGGAGCTGGCCCTGCGGGCCGCGCAGGGCGACCAGGCCGCCCTCAACGACCTCCTCCGCAAGATCGAGCCGGACGTGCTGCGGCACGCCGCCCGGTTCCTGCCCTGCCGGCAGGACGCCGAGGAGGCGTGCCAGGACGCGCTGCTCCAGGTCGCGCGGAACATCCACCGCTTCGAGGGACGCTCCCGGTTCAGCACGTGGCTGCACGTCGTCGTCGCGAACTCGGCGCGCTCCACCTACCGGTCGCTGAAGCGCCGCTCGGTCGAGCAGGCGGGCGAGCTGCCGCAGCAGCGCCCCGACCCGCGCCGCACCAGCGTCATCGCGGGCTCCCGCGTCGACATCCTCGACGCCATGGAGGACCTGGAGGCCCGCAAGCCCGACCTCATCCAGGCGCTCGTCCTGCGGGACGTCTCCCAGCTCGAGTACGCGGAGATCGCCGAGCAGCTCAAGCTCCCGCTCGGGACGGTCAAGTCGCGCATCCACGAGGCGCGGCGCCAGGTGCGGCAGACGCTCGGCGAGTCCTACACCTGAGCCCCCGCCGGGCCCGGGCCGGTACCGGACGCGCGTAGTGCGACGTGCCGCGAAACGTCCGGACATCCGCGGGCCGGGGGCGTCAAGGCCGGGTCATCGCGCCGCAACGATCCGTCGATGCGGCGGGCGCGGCGCGCGCGCCGCCGCGAGCATTCCGTGCATGTCACCAGGTCCCGCCGCCCGTTCCGAGCGACCGATCTTCGTCATCGGCTGCCCCCGCTCGGGGACGACGATGCTCCAGCTCATGCTGCACTCGCACCGGCGCATCGCGGTCGCCCCCGAGACCAGGTTCGTCCTCCCCGGCTATGCGCAACGGTGCGAGTTCGGTGACCTCACGGACAGTTCGAACAGGCGGGCGCTCGCCGAGTGGATCACCGATCGGCGGCAGACGAAGTTCCACGAGCTCGGCCTGGACGCCGCCGAGACCGCCGCCGGGATCGTCGCGGCGCCGCCCACGCTCGGCTCCGCGTACGGGGCGGTGTTCCGCGCGTACGCCCGCCGGTTCGGCAAGCCGCGCTGGGGCGACAAGCGGCCGAGCTACGCGCGGTACACCGGCCCGCTGCTGCGCATGTTCCCGGACGCCCAGTTCGTCCACCTCGTCCGGGACGGCCGCGACTGCATCGCGTCGCTGCAGGAGATGCCGTGGTACGACGGCGACATCCACCACGCGATCTGCGCGTGGCGGGAGGCGATCGACCAGGGCCGCCGCCTCGCGTCCCGGCTCGGCCCCGACACGTACTACGAGCTGCAGTACGAGCGGCTCGTCGCCGACCCCGCCGACGAGCTGATCCGGCTCTGCGCGTTCCTCGGCGAGGACTTCGACCCCGCGATGACGAGCCCCCAGGGCCTCGCGCGCCGGACCGTCCCGCTGCGCAAGCGCTGGCACGGCCGCACGCACGACGCCGTCACGTCCACCCAGGTCGGCTCGTGGGCGCAGCGGCTCGACCCCTGGCAGATCAGCCTGGCCGAAGCCGCCTTCGGCGACCGCCTCGCCGAGTACGGGTACGAGCCGAGCGGCCTGCCCCGGCCCGCCGCCGCGCACCTCGCCCGGTACGCCAGGGTCGGCGCGCACCGGCGGATGGCGCAGCGCAAGGAGGCCGTCCGGGAGCGGTGGCGCCGCCACCACGAGCCGAACCCGGTCGAATGCCTCCTGCCGCCCGAACGTGCCCGGCTCACGTCCGACGTGTGACCGGCCCGCCGGACCGGACGGGCGTCCGGCGGCGCGTCAGTCGAGCGCCGCGAGCTGGTCGGCGAACCAGCGCTGCGGCGGCAGCGCCGTCGCGGCCGCCGCCAGCCGGGCGCGGCGCGCCGCGCGCTCGTCCCGCGGCATCAGCAGCGCCCGGTGCAGCGCCTCCGCCGTCTGCGTCACGTCGTACGGGTTCACCATGAGCGCGTCGCCGGACAGCTCCGCCGCCGCGCCCGCCTCCCGCGACAGGACGAGCGCGCCGTCGCGCCGCGACAGCACCGGGCCCTCCTTCGCGACGAGGTTCATCCCGTCCCGGATCGGGTTCACCAGCAGGACGTCCGCGAGCCCGTAGGCCGCGAGGGAGCGCGGGTAGTCGTCGTTCACCTGGAGGATCAGCGGCTCCCACGCGGCGGTGCCGAACTCCTCGGTGATCCGCTCCGCCTCCCGCCGCACCGCCGCCGTGTACTCGCGGTACTCGGGCAGGTCGTACCGCGACGGGTACGCGAACGCCAGGTGCACCACGCGTCCGCGCCACTCCGGATGGTTCACGAGCAGTTCCCGGTACGCCGCGAGCCCGCGCACGATGTTCTTCGACAGTTCCGTCCTGTCGATGCGCACGATGAGCCGGCGGTCGCCCACCTGCTCGCGCAGCGCGCGCGCCCGCTCCGCGACGTCCGGTTCCGCCGCGCGCTCCCGCAGGGCGGGCCCGTCCACGCCGAGCCCGTGCACGCCGACCCGCGTGACGTGCCCGCCGCACGCGACCGTCCGGGCCGCGCGGTCGACGCGGGCGCCGGGCAGCAGCGCGCAGCAGTCCAGGAACGCCGAGGCCCACCGCTCGGTCAGGAACCCCGCGTGGTCGGCGCCGAGCACGCCCAGCAGGAGCTGCTCGGCGATGTCGTCGGGGAGCAGCCGGAAGTACTCGGGCGGCGCCCACGGCGTGTGCGAGAAGTGGACGATCTTCAGGTCGGGGCGCCGCTCGCGCAGCATCCGCGGCGCCAGCGACAGGTGGTAGTCCTGCACGGCGGCCTTCGCGCCGGGCGCCGCGTCCCGCGCCAGCGCGTCCGCGAACGCCGCGTTGTACGCCTCGTACGACTGCCAGTCCCGGCGCGCGCGGGCGTCAAAGTGGGGGCGGCGCGGAGTGTCGTACAGCAGGTGGTGGACGAACCACAGCGTCGAGTTCGCGATCTCGTTGTACGCGCGGTGGAACGTGGACGCGGGGATGTCGAGCATCCGCACCGCCGCGCCGCCGGTGTCGTGGCCCGCGAGGTCGATGCGCCCGTCGGGGGCCCGCCGCGCGGCCGTCCGGTCCGCGTCGCCGAGCGCCGCGCACACCCACAGGACGGCCGGGTCCGCGGCCCGTCCGGACGCCTCGTCCAGCGGGCCGCCGGGCGCCGCGCCGGGCGCCGCGCCGCCGCGGTCGTCCGGGGGCGCGCCGGTGACGGCGGCGAGACCCGAGACCAGGCCGCCGCCCCCGCGGCGCATCGTCAGCGCGCCGTCGTCGGACAGCGAGAACGACACCGGACCGCGGTTCGACGCCACCAGCACTTGGCTCATACCCGCAGAATCTCAGCTGGGGTCGCGGTGCTTCAACGTGACCCGGGAGGTAGGGGGAAGGTGGCGCGAGCGCCTGGATTAAGGGGGTTTGCGACGGGTAACCGGCTCGGATGAGCCGGACCGAGACGACGAAAACGGTGCTCGTCGCGCTGACCGCGAACCTCCTCCTCGCCTTCGCGAAGATCATCGCCGGGCTGGTGTCGGCGTCCAGCGCGATGCTCGCCGAGGGCGCCCACTCCGTCGGCGACTCCCTCAACCAGGTCTTCCTGCTGATCTCCCTGCGGCGGAGCGCGCGCCGGCCCGACCGGCGCCACCCCTTCGGCTACGGCAACGAGCGGTACTTCTGGTCCCTGCTCGCCGCCGGCGCCATCTTCGTCGCGGGCGCGGGCTACTCGATCTTCGAGGGCGTGCTGACCATGACCGGCCGCAGCCGGGACGACAGCAGCGCCGGGCTCGCGTTCGCCGTCCTCGGCCTCGCGGCCGTCCTCGAGGGGACGTCGTGGATCCGCGCCTTCCACCAGGCCCGCATGGAGACCCGCCGCAGCGAGCACGACATCGTCGAGCACGTCCGCCGGTCACCCGACATCACGTTCAAGACCGCCCTGTTCGAGGACTCCGCCGCGATGATCGGGCTCGTGCTCGCCGCCGCCGGGCTCGTCCTCCGCGAGCTCACCGGGTCCGAGTTCTGGGACGGCCTCGCGTCCGTCCTGATCGGGGTCCTGCTGGCCGGGCTCGCGTTCGTCATCGGCCGGGAGAGCAAGGGGCTCATCATCGGCCGCGCCGCCGACCCCGCCGTGCAGCGCGGCATCCGGACCGAGATCGCCGGGGCGCCCGGCGTCACCGGCGTCGAGTCCCTGCTCACCATGCACTTCGGCCCCGAGGAGCTGCTCGTCGCCGCGAAGGTCCACTTCTCCGACCACATCAGCGCCGACGAGGCCGAGGACGTCGCGGGCGCCATCGACCGCCGGCTGCGCGAGCGGTACCCGCTCGTCCGGCACGTGTTCCTCGACCCCACCCAGGCGCCCGGCGGCCCCGCGGACGGCGTCCCGCCCGTCGCCCGCGCCCGCCCGTGAGGGAGCGTGATCAAGAGCACGTGGGGGTAACGTCTCAAAGCGTGGAACCCGCCTGTCTGCGATCCGGTCAGGTGATGTAAAGTCACGCATACGAGCCCAAAGAGCGCTCGAACAACTGAATAACGCTCATCCAGAGGGGTGGAGGGACCGGCCCTGCGAAGCCCCGGCAACCACCCGGCTCGTGTGCGCTCGCGACCCCCGCGAGGCCCGCCGGGAGAAGGTGCCAACTCCGGCCTGCGACCAAGGTGGCGCAGGAAAGATGGGGAGAAAGGGCTCGCCCTCATGGCAACCACGTCTGCCACCGCCGACCTCGGCCCCGCTACCGCCCTCGTCTGCCGCGAATGCGGCGCATCCCGCGAACTCGGCCCGCACTACGCGTGCGAGGAGTGTTTCGGCCCCCTCGAGATCTCGTACGACTTCGGCGGCATCACCCGCGCCGACATCGAGTCCGGGCCCCGCAACATCTGGCGGTACCGCGGCCTGCTGCCCGTCCCGTCCGACGTCGCGTCCACCCCCAACACCGAGCCCGGCCTGACCCGGCTCGTCCGGGCCGACAACCTCGCCGAGGCCCTCGGCCTGCAGAAGCTCTGGGTGAAGGACGACAGCGGCAACCCGACCCACTCGTTCAAGGACCGCGTCGTCGCCGTCGCGCTCGCCGCCGCCCGCGAACTCGGCTTCAAGGTGCTCGCCTGCCCGTCCACCGGGAACCTCGCGAACGCTGTCGCCGCCGCCGCGGCCCGCGCCGGAATCCGCTCCGCCGTGTTCGTCCCGTCCAACCTCGAGTCGCAGAAGATCATCACGACGGCCGTGTACGGCGGCACGTTCGTCACGGTCGACGGCAACTACGACGACGTGAACCGGCTCGCGTCCGAGATCGCCGGCGAGCAGGACGAGTGGGCGTTCGTGAACGTCAACGTCCGCCCGTACTACGCGGAGGGCTCCAAGACCCTCGGCTACGAGATCGCCGAGCAGCTCGGCTGGCGGCTGCCCGACCAGATCGTCGTCCCGATCGCGTCCGGCTCCCAGCTCACCAAGATCGACAAGGCGTTCCAAGAGCTCATCAAGCTCGGCCTCGTCGAGGACCGCCCCTACAAGGTGTTCGGCGCGCAGGCCGAAGGCTGCTCCCCGGTGTCCGCCGCGTTCAAGGCCGGGCACGACGTGGTCCGCCCGGTCAAGCCCGACACCATCGCCAAGTCCCTCGCCATCGGCAACCCCGCCGACGGCCCGTACGTCCTGGACGTCGCCCGCCGCACCGGCGGCGCCATCGAGGACGTCACCGACGAGCAGGTCGTCGAGGGCATCCGGCTGCTCGCCCGCACCGAGGGCGTCTTCGGCGAGACCGCCGGCGGCGTCACCGTCGCCACCCTCCGCAAGCTGGTCGAGGGCGGCGTGCTCGACCCGGCCGCCGAGACCGTGATCATCAACTCCGGGGACGGGCTGAAGACCCTGGACGCCGTCGCCCCCGTGGTCGCGCCGAGCGCGAACATCGCCCCGTCCCTGGACGCGTTCCGCGCCGCGGGCCTCGCCTGAAAACGAAGAGGAGTCGAGCAATGAGCAGCGTGTCCGTGCGGATCCCGACGATCCTGCGCACCTACACCGGCGGCGAGTCGGAGGTGAAGGCCGAGGGCGCGACCCTGCGCGCCGTCGTCGCCGACCTGGAGGCCAGCTACTCCGGGATCTCCGCCCGCATCCTCGACGACGCCGGCAAGATCCGCCGGTTCGTCAACGTGTACGTGGGCGACGAGGACGTCCGGTTCGCCGAGGGCCTCGACACCCCGACGCCGGCCGGCGCCCAGATTTCGATCATCCCCGCGGTCGCCGGCGGCTGACGCCCGACCGCCCCGCCCGTCCCGGCCCGCCCGGCGCACGTCCGACGTGCGCCGGGCGGGCCTACAATCGCCGCCGATGCCCCCCCCGACCGCCGCTCGGCCACGCCCGCGCGGCGAGCGCGGCCGCGCTCCCGGTCGCCCTGCTCCTCCTCGTCCCCGCGGGCCTGGCCGTCGACGGCTACTTCCGGTTCCCGGGCGCCGACATCTCGACCGTCGGAACCAGCCCCTGCGGCGTCGGCTGACCCGGCTCGCTCGCACTCGGTCCCGGTGTCGGGTGACAGTGCCGCCCACGCGAAGTTTGCCGGGCGATTTGCGGGAAAATGTCGACCGTCCACAGTGGTGAATAGCGGGACATAGCAGGGCCAATTTCAGTGATCATCGCTTTTCCTGAGTGCCGCCCCGGAGGGGAGGAGCGCTTTTTCCCGATGCGGTTTTGCTGGGATGATCTTGGAGGATGCTGGCTCGGGACTTGAGTGTTGCGTCATTTCTTTCCTGGAAGAGTGGGTCTTAGTGCTCCAGCAGGGAGCGCGTCGCTTCGCAAACAGAAGGGAAAGGCATGAATCGCATTGCTCGTGCGGCGGTGATCGGCGGGATCGCGATGGGTGCGCCCATGCTCCTGGCGCCGTCGGCCATGGCGGTGGAGACCACGGCGAAGAAGGACATCACCATCTTCATCGTGGAGAACGCGACCGTCGGCCACAACGGTCCGGTCTACGTCGTCGAGAGCGGCCCTGGTGACCTCTCGTACAGCAACGTCACCGGCTCGCCCAAGGCGTCGCCCAAGGTCGGCAACGAGTCGGTCAAGACCGGCGACATCAAGACGAACCTCAAGGACGGCAAGGGCAACACCGTCGTCAACGAGATCGAGGGCACCGAGCAGGACTCGGTGAAGGGGCAGGCCGAGGAGGCGGGCGCCCACGCCAAGGCCGAGGAGGCCAAGCCGGAGGCGGCGCAGCAGGAGGCCCAGGCCGAGGCCCAGGAGGCCAAGCCGGAGGCGGCGCAGCAGGAGGCCCAGGCTCAGGACGCCAAGCCCGAGGCCGCGCAGCAGGAGGCCAAGCCGGAGGCCGCGCAGCAGGAGGCCGAGGCCGAGGAGGCGAAGCCGGCGGCCGCGCAGCAGGAGGCCAAGCCCGAGGCGGCGCAGCAGGAGGCCAAGCCCGAGGCGGCGCAGCACGAGGTCCAGGCTCAGGACGCCAAGCCCGAGGCCATGCAGCACCAGGCCCAGGCCCAGGACGCCAAGCCCGAGGCCGCGCAGCAGGAGGCCGTGCAGAACGAGGCCCTGGTCGAGGAGGCCGGCACCCCCGAGCAGGGTGCCCGCACCGGCGGTCACGGTGACAAGGGTGGCCACGGTGACAAGGGCGGCCACGGTGACAAGGGCGACCACAAGAAGGGTGGCTTCGACAACGTGTTCGCCGCGAAGCACTCGAAGGTGGGCGTGAACGGCCCGACCATCGTCGCCGAGTCCGGCCCGGGCGACCTCTCCTTCAGCAACGTCACCGGCTCGCCGGCGGCGTCGCCGAAGGTCGGGAACGAGTCGGTCAAGACCGGCGACTTCCACACCAGCCTCAAGGGCGGTAAGGGCAACACCGCGGTCAACGAGGTGGAGGGGTCCGAGCAGGACTCCATCAAGTAGTCCGCCGCCCCGCCGAACGGTGGCAGATGCTCAACGTGCCGATCACGGCCACCGACCGCAGAAGAGCAGTGCGGGCGACCGTCCCAGCCGGGTCGGCGGGGGATGATCTCGAACGGCCGCTCCGGCCTCGTCCGGAGCGGCCGTTCCCATGCCGCCTCAGTGCCGGACCGGCCCGCCGACCGGGACGGGTTCGACATGGCCGGTCGGCGGCAGCGTCCGCGCCAGTTCGAGCCCGACATCGACGAGCGACGAACGCTGCAGGCCCGCGACGTCCCGCAGCGGGGTCCAGACCGGCTCGTCGGTGTCCCCGTTCGGCTCGGGCCGGAGCCGTCCGCCGGTGACGCGGACCTGGTAGAAGACGCCGACGTTCTGGTGCTCGGGCCCGCCCGGAACGGCGCGCTCCGCCGCCGGGATCACCCTCGAGTCCACGCCCAGCAGCCGTTCGACCACCACGCTGTACCCGGTCTCCTCGGCGACCTCGCGAACGACCGCGTCGAACGGGTCCTCCGCGTGCTCCACCCCGCCCCCCGGCAGCGTCCACACGGTCGCCCCCTTCGGCGGCACATACCGGACGAGCAGCACCCGCCCGTCCTCGATGCACACGCCATAAGCCCCCAGCCGAAAACTCACCCCGACCCTCCGAACCGTCGCCGCGTTTCCAACGACATCATCCCGCCCAGCGACCGGAGAAGCGGCCACAATCCGCAAAGCCGACCGCCCGGCCCGATGTCGGCCAATATGGGGACCGTGAGCGCTCAACAGCTGCCCCCTGAGGACGTCGCCTCCTTGCTGCGCGACCTGTGCATCGAACTCGGGTTCTGCCTGCCGCCAGAGGACCATGCCGCGCTCTGCGCCTCCCCGCCGCCGGACGCCGACGCGTTCACGGAGGCGGTCTTCCGAGCCGAGGGCATGGACGCGGAACCGCACGAAACCCTGTGGCAGCAGGTCCATGAAAGGGTGGCGCGAACCTTCGAAAACAGCGACACCCCCAACCCGTGAGCGCATCGACACACTCCGCAATCGAAAGACCCGGGACCCCGCCCCCCGCGCCGTCCGTTCCGCGATGGCTCCGAGCAGGACGCCAACGGCAAGCAGCGGCCGAGCGCGTCCCGCGTTACGCGCGCAGAGCGACTCCCGACGGCCGCCCCGAACCGAATCCGGGGCGGCCGTTCGCTGTCCGGCATGCGGCGATGACCGATCGCGATGTGCCGCACCTGATCGACTTCACGGACGACCACGGCAACGGCTGTGCAGCCCGCCGACCCGCAACACCCCCGACATGCCCGGTCGGCGGCCGCCTCCGCGCCAACACCGCCGCAGTATCAGTCCTCGAACCCGCCTGCCGCCGCCCAAGCGGCTCGAAACTCTGCCGATGTGATCTCGTGCGCCGTGAATCCGGGCCGTCGGGAGATCTCGGCTACGGTGCCCACCGGGTCATCGCCCAGCCGCGTCGTCTCGCCTTCCACGAACCCGCCCGCGTAATCGAGGACGCCGTCGGGAAAGACCTCGACCTTGCGGTTCTCGTACCCGTCCTCATCGATCTCACAGAACGCGACCACAGGTCCCTCAACCGGAGCACCATTACGCTCAATCCGGATGTACCGCATTTCATCGACCATCGAATCAACGTCCGCGTCGACGACACGTCGCGCACCACCGGCGATCCGCTCCAGCACCGCGGCGACGACCTCTGGCGCAGGGACGCCCAAGGCGGCAGCGTGACGCGCCCCCTCGGATCTCCGGCGCTCCGCTTCCGCGATGTCGTCACGCATCCATTGCGGGACCACCGACCGGGGATACCTCTCGAGATCGACCGCGAGCGCCGACCCGATCGGGACATCGATGGGCGGCCGACCGTCCCGATCGAACCTCGCGTCCACATCGGTGCCACGCTCAATGGTCAGGTACATCGTGAACCAGGTCCCCGCACCCGGTGCGGACATGACGTCTCGCAGTTCCCGCACCGGCCCGGCATCGATACGACCGGGCGAGCCGTCGTACGGGCCCGCCTCCGTCCGAATGTCGATGCGGCGATGAAGCCAGTCTCCCGCGGCCATGTACACCGCATCGATACGGGTCCACCCCGCCGGCGCCCGACCGACGATCCCTTGGCCGATCTCCCGGATCAACTCGTGTCGCCTGATCGACGCGGGGCTCTCGTCGCTGGGCATTCCGATCAGCTCCGTTTCCTGTCGCGATGGCGGTCAGCAGATCTTGGACGCGACGACGCCGCACCGCAACACGTCCGAGCGAGGACGAACGCCGCCTTCGGGGGCTCGCACCGTGGTGCGGGAGCCGGCCCGCGCTGGCCAGTGCGGTCGGTAGACGAACCTTCCTTCGGAGAGGGGCGCGCAGACACCCCTGGCCAGCGAACGGACGGCCCGTACCCCCTGTCCGGTGCCGTCCGTTCCGTGATTGCTCCGCGCCGCGGCTCGCCGTTGACGCCGATCGACCGGGCGGCAACGATGACCGGCCATGGACTTGCCCCCTCCAGATGACGTCGAGATGGCGATCAGCATGCCCATGTGGCAATGGCACCTGATTGACGGCAGCGTGGACAACGAAGTGAACGTGGCGTTTGAAAACCCAGATTTCGAGGACGTGAGTGAACGGGGGCTGCGCGTCCGTGAGGCTGGCTGATACCAAGTTGCGAACATGACCCCCGGCGTGCCCGATTCCGGCAGTTGGCCGCCACCTGAAGAGATCGTCACGGTGAAGCTGAAGCGTAGCCAGTGGAATTGGGCGGTGTCGGTGCTGGAGCACTGGAACGAGATAGCGGAAGGCGTGAAAGATCACGAGGAAGCGGCTGAGGGACGTGCAGTTCGTGACCTCATCCGGGCTCGGCTGGCCTCCTGAAAAGGCCCATGCCTGACCGGCACAGTACTCATTCGCGCGCTGCTTCCCGTGCCGCATAGGGCTACCGCCGCGCCGTGCGGCGGCGCGAAGCGGCGCCGCTTCGATCTCAATAGGCAATGATCGGTAGGCCACGGGCGCAAACGCCGGAGTAGCCGGACGCTGCTTCTCGGTTAGTCGGCGCCGGGTTGCCCGTGTTCCCGGTCGATTCGTGCAAGCATTGTAGTGAGGTCGTCTCCAGTGGCTTCGCCATACATCGCCATGACGGCGCTAGGGATACGCCCTCTCTCATTCACGCTGAGCCCTTTTTCTTTTGCCCACGCGCGCAGCCTTCTCCCGTACTCGACATGTGCGATACGGCGTGCATAGGAAAGATCGGTCTCCCACTCGTCTCGTTCGTAGACGTCAGACATGGTGATCATCGTTGCATGTTCAGCAGTGCGCGCATGGTTTCGGCTGGGGTTACGGTGCGGAAGCCGGTGTCGTCGTCGTACAAGTCGGCACCGGCGTCGTTGCGGGTGGAGGGTGTGCAGCGGAAGAAGGGGCTTGTGAACGCACTTCCCTTCAACTCGTCGCGGCCAGGCTCTGCCTCGGTGGAGCACCATGCCCAGATGTCGCCGCACATGTCGTAGATCCCGTAGGGGCTGACGCCGCTGGCTCGGCGTCCGTACGACCTGCGTTCTGCGTGCCACGGCGACATACGGAGAACGGCCCTGCCGTGTACGAACGGGATCGCGGTCCGCCGCCCGGGGGATCGGCGCCCACGCCGCACGCCCCGGGCGGCGGCGCGGAGCGGCGCCGCCTCGACCGTGCCGTCGAGCAGAAAGTGCTTCCGGCACATCCGCTCGACGGGTGAGCTGGGACCCTCCTGGGCGGGTCGAGTCCTGCGGCCGGTAAGCAGTGGACGGACGACGGCCGGTTCCACCAACCGCGGGGCCTCAAGTCTCGGGCTGAAGGGGTGAAGCGTCCGGTTCCGGCCGCGGCTGAGCTGGTGGCCGTCCTGCGAGTGCACGTTGAGCGGTTCCGGACGGCCGAGGACGGACGGCTCTTCCGTAGCCAGCGGGGCAACCGGCTCGTGTCGGTCAGTTGCGAGAACGTCTGGCGGCGGGCTCGGGAACACGTCGTGACACCTGACCGACTGGCTACGCCGCTGGCTCGGCGTCCGTACGACCTGCGTCTTGCGTGCCTGTCGCTCTGGCTGAACAGCGGTTCCGTGAGTACCGGCGTACGGCCGCGCATAGTGGAGCATCACGGGGCACTCTGGACGGCCCTTCGAGGGACTCCAGCACTGGTCAGGGCGGGCTTGGGGAGGTAGATGAACCTTCCCCCGGCGAGGGTGCGCGTTGCTTGCACTCGACAGGGTAGAGTGCTAAAAAACGGTTGGCACTCCACTGTGGAGAGTGACAACTTCACAGTCTGGGTCGGGACGATGAGGTCTCGGAGCGGCGGCGGAATGGCAGTCGTCGGCCGGGGTCGTCCGTCGCGGGCGTCGGCTCGATCCGTCTAAGCCACCTTGTTCCGGGAGGACTTGGAGCCTATGGCTGCAAAGATGATCGCGTTCGACGAGGACGCCCGTCGCGGTCTCGAGCGGGGCATGAACCAGCTCGCCGACGCGGTGAAGGTGACGCTCGGCCCCAAGGGCCGCAACGTCGTGCTGGAGAAGAAGTGGGGCGCCCCCACGATCACCAACGACGGTGTGTCGATCGCCAAGGAGATCGAGCTCGAGGACGCCTGGGAGAAGATCGGCGCGGAGCTCGTCAAGGAAGTAGCGAAGAAGACCGACGACGTCGCCGGTGACGGCACCACGACGGCGACCGTGCTGGCCCAGGCGCTCGTGCGCGAGGGTCTGCGCAACGTCGCGGCGGGCGCCAACCCGATGTCGCTGAAGCGGGGCATCGAGGCCGCGGTCGAGCGGGTCAGCGAGGAGCTGTCCAAGCTGGCCAAGGACGTGGAGACCAAGGAGCAGATCGCCTCCACCGCCTCCATTTCCGCCGGCGACCAGCAGATCGGCGAGATGATCGCCGAGGCGATGGACAAGGTCGGCAAGGAAGGCGTCATCACGGTCGAGGAGAGCCAGACCTTCGGTCTGGAGCTCGAGCTGACCGAGGGCATGCGCTTCGACAAGGGCTACATCTCGCACTACTTCGTGACCGACCCCGAGCGGATGGAGGCGGTCCTCGAGGACCCGTACCTCCTGATCGTCCAGGGGAAGGTGTCGGCCAACAAGGACCTGCTGCCGGTCCTCGAGGGCGTCATGCAGTCCGGCAAGCCGCTGCTGATCATCGCCGAGGACGTCGAGGCCGAGGCGCTGGCGACGCTGATCGTCAACAAGATCCGCGGCATCTTCAAGTCCGTGGCCGTGAAGGCCCCGGGCTTCGGCGACCGCCGCAAGGCCATGCTGGGCGACATCGCCACCCTGACCGGTGGCCAGGTCATCAGCGAGGACGTGGGCCTCAAGCTCGAGAACACCACGCTCGACATGCTGGGCCGCGCCCGCAAGGTCGTCGTCGCCAAGGACGAGACCACCATCGTGGACGGCGCCGGTGACGCCAACGAGATCGCGGGCCGGGTCAACCAGATCCGCACCGAGATCGACAACACCGACTCCGACTACGACCGCGAGAAGCTCCAGGAGCGCCTGGCCAAGCTCGCGGGCGGTGTCGCCGTCATCAAGGCCGGCGCCGCGACCGAGGTGGAGCTCAAGGAGCGCAAGCACCGCATCGAGGACGCCGTCCGCAACGCCAAGGCCGCGGTCGAGGAGGGCATCGTCCCCGGCGGTGGCGTCGCGCTGCTGCAGGCCGGCACCAAGGCGTTCGACAAGCTCGAGCTGCAGGGCGACGAGGCCACCGGCGCCAACATCGTCAAGCGCGCTCTCGAGGAGCCGCTGAAGCAGATCGCCGTGAACGCCGGCCTCGAGGGCGGCGTCGTGGTGGAGCGGGTCCGCAACCTGACCCCGGGCGAGGGCCTGAACGCCGCCACCGGCGACTACGTCAACATGTTCGACTCCGGGATCCTCGACCCGGCCAAGGTGACCCGGTCCGCGCTGCAGAACGCCTCGTCGATCGCCGCGCTGTTCCTGACCACCGAGGCCGTCATCGCCGAGAAGCCCGAGAAGAACGCGGCCCCGGCGGGCGGCATGCCCGACGCCGGCGGCATGGACTTCTGATCGGGTCCACGTCCGCCCGCACCGGGTGAACGGCGCCAAGGGGGCGGTCCTGCGGGACCGCCCCCTTTCGCGTCCCCGAAAACCAGTGAACCGATCTTCGAACACGTGCGTCCGATCCTCACATTCACCGACGTCGGAAGGATCGGGATGAGCGACGCGCTGCCCCGGCTGCTGGTCGACCCGCCCTGGGAGAGGGACGCCCGCGCGTACCGCGAGGCGACCAAGGCCGCAGAGAAGGCGGTCACGCTCGTCCCGGGACTGGAACCGCCCGCCGACCGGCGCCTCGTGTGGGCGGAGGGCGAGCGGGAGGAATGGCTGCAGTTGTGCGACCGGCAGTCCTATCTCTCCGACAAAGAGAAAGCGATCCTGGAAAGCGAAGGGTGGGAGGGATTCGTCCAGGCGTATAAGGACGGGACGGTCACCTACACCCCGAACCAGTCGTACATGTTCAAGCGGGGGCCCGAGGAACTCGTCCGGCCGCTGCTGGCCGACTGGGGCACCAGCCCCAAGGGCGGCTGGGGCCCCCGGGGCGAGGATCTGAAGGCGCTGCTGGCCCGCTTCGAACTCGACGTCCACCACGTCGTGTTCCCGCACGCGAAGGTGGACCGCGGCCGGGGCTCCTACGCGCTGCTGCCCCTGCTCGACCTGGACACGGCCGTGCTGATGGCGCACTGGTTCTCCCAGGGGTCGGGCCGCCGCCTCGCCGCCGAGTGGCTCGCCCGGCACGGCGCCGACGCGGTGCCGTTCCTGGTGCCGGGCGCGCTGGGCAAGGCGCGCATCCCGCGCGACAAGGCCCGCGCGGCGCTCGCCCACATCGCGTCCCGGCAGGGCGTCCCCGCCGTGGTGGACGCCGCCCGCCCGTACGGCGACCGTGCCGCCGAGGCCGTCGAGGGGTTCCTCACCGAGGACGCCCCGCGGGACGAGCCGTCCGCGAAGCCCGCCAAGCCCGTCAGGCCGCCGAAGGCCAGCTGGCTGGACCGGGACGCGCTGCCCGAGGTCCGGCTGCTGGACGGACGGGTGCTGCCGCCGGAGGCGGTCGAGAACCTCATCGGCGCCCTCACCTTCTCGACCCTCCCGTGGTACGGGGAGCTGCGGACGCACGCCGAGCTCGGCGAGGTCCTGGAGCGGTGCGACCGCGCGTCGCTGGCCGCTTTCGGACGGGCGGTCTTCGAGCGCTGGATCGCCGAGCGCACGCCGTCCCGCAGCGGCTGGGTGCTCGACCAGCTCTGCCTGCTGGCCGACGACGACGCCGTCCGGCGGCTCGGCACCCTGCTGCTCAAGTGGCCGGGAGCGGGCAGCGACAAGCACGCCGTCCAGGTGCTGCGGGCGATCGGCACCGACACCGCGCTGACCCAGCTGCACCGCGTCGCGCAGCGCGCGTCCGCCCCCGGCCGCCGCGAGACGGCCGAGAAGTGCCTGGCCATGGTGGCGAAGGCGCGCGGGCTGTCGGCGGACGAACTCGCCGACCGGCTCGTCCCGGACCTCGGCCTCGACGACGCCGGGACGCTCGTCCTCGACTACGGCCCCCGCCGCTTCACCGTCGGGTTCGACGAGGAGCTGCGGCCGTTCGTGATCGACGAGGCCGGCAAGCACCGCACGGCCCTCCCGAAGCCCGGCGCGAAGGACGACGCCGACCTCGCCCCCGCCGCGTACCGGCGGTTCGCGGCGCTCAAGAAGGACGTGCGCGGCCTCGCCGGCGACCAGATCCGCCGCCTCGAACGCGCGATGGCGACCGGGCGCCGGTGGACCGCCGGCGAGTTCGAGCGGTACTTCGTCGAGCATCCGCTGCTGCGGCACATCGCCCGCCGGCTCGTCTGGACGACCGGCGGGACGGCGTTCCGGCTCGCCGAGGACCGGACGTTCGCCGACGCCGCCGACGCGCCGGTGCGGCTCCCGGCGGACGCGCGCATCGGCATCGCGCACCCGCTCGACCTCGGCGACGCGGTCGCGGCGTGGGCCGAGCTGTTCGCCGACTACGAGATCGTCCAGCCGTTCCCGCAGCTCGGACGGCACGTGGACGAACTCGCCGGCAGCGAGCGCGACACCGGGCGGCTGGAGCGCTTCGCGGGCGCGACCGTCCCGACCGGCGCGCTCCTCGGGCTGCTGCGGAAGGGCTGGGAGCGCGGGCCCGCCGAGGACGGCGGCGTCTTCCACTCGGTCGTCCGCCGCCTCCCCGGGGACGCGCCCGGCCTGGTCGTCGAGCTGACCCCGGGCATCGCGGTCGGCTCCGTCGACGTCTTCCCCGAGCAGACGCTGCGGGAGGTGCGGTTCACCGCGCCGCCGCGCGACACGCTCGACCCCGTCACCGCCTCCGAACTCCTGGCCGACATCGCCGGCCTGGGGTGACGTCCCCTACGTGAAGGAGTACCGGCCGTGTACCGGCTCTTCGACTCCCCGGTGCTGACCGTGGACCAGCCGCGGCGGGCCCCGTCCGCCCGCTCCGAGTACAAGGTGTTCGACGGCAACGGCACGCTGGTGGCGCGCGCCGCCGAGGACGACGTCTCGACGCTCAAGAAGACGTTCCGGGTCATCCTCGGCGACGGCGGCTCCGGCCGCGTCGTCTACGTGGAGACCCCGGACGGGCACCCGCTGCTCACCGTCCAGGCCGGGTTCGACTGGGCGCAGGTGGCGCTGCCGGACGGCGCCCCGGTCGGGATGTTCCGGAGGACGGTGAAACGCCGGCACGCCTTCGACATCCTGGACGCGGCGGAGCGCCCGATCGGCGGGATGGACGCGGGCCCCTGGCAGCGCAAGTTCAGGATCGTCGACGCGAACGGGACGCACGTCGCGCAGATGGACAAGAAATGGAAGGGGTTCGCGACCGAAATGGCGCTCAGCGCGGACAAGTACCGGCTGGAGATCCACCGGCCGTCCGCCGACCCCCTGCGCACCCTGGTCGTCATGTCGCCGATGGCGATCGACCTGATCCTCTACGAGGGCAAGGACTGGCTCCCCGGCTGACCCCCGCACGGAACCGTGGACCGTCCGGGACTTTCCCTCGCGCGCGGCCCTTGGCAGGATCGCCGCTTGGACGGCGCGGGCCGCGCGCCGTCCGCCACGGAAGCGGCCCGCGGCCGCGGGCCGGGAAGGCGGGAGGACGCGTGAGCGAAGTGTTCAGCTCCCCGGTGTTCAGGGTCGAGCAGCCCCGCAGGGGCCCGTTCGCGAAGTCGAAGTACCGGGTCATGGACGGCGACGGGACGACCGTCGCCGTCGCCGACGAGACCGACCGGCGGCGCGGCGAGGCGCTCCGCACCGCCTTCCCCGGCAAGTCGGACCTGGACGCCCGCGCGGTGCTGCTGAGCACGCCCGACGGCGAGCCGGTCCTCGTCGTCGACAAGCAGAAGGGGCGCTCGCTCACCGAGGTGCGCCGCCCCGACGGGGACGTCGTCGGGGCGTTCGCCACCCGCCGCGTCGGCCGCTTCTACGCCGTCCGGGACAAGGACGGGACGGTGGTCGGCGACGTCGAGGTGGACATCCCGCGCAACAACTTCCAGGTCCGCGACAAGGACGGGAAGAAGGTCGCGCACGTCCGCAAGAAGTGGGCGGGGGTCGTCACCCACCTGCTGACGACGGCCGACAAGTACGACGTCGAGATCTTCGACCCGGTGCCGGAGCCGCTGCGCACGATGGCCGCGGTGACCGCGATCGTCATGGACATGAACCTGCACGAGTCGAAGGACATCACCTGACCGCGCGCCTCCGGGCGGCGCGCGGTCAGGGGCGCAGCCGGTAGCCGACGCCGCGGACCGTCTCGATCCGTGCCGTGCCCAGCTTGCGCCGCAGGTACCGGATGTAGACGTCGACGATGTTCGACCCCGGGTCGAAGTCGAACCCCCACACCTGGCTGAGGAGCTGCTCGCGGGTGAGCACCTGGTCGGGGTGCCGGCAGAACACCTCGGCCAGGGCGAACTCGCGCGCGGTCAGCTCGACGGTCCGCCCGTCGATGCGGGCCCGCCGGGTCCGCAGGTCGAGGTCGAGGTCCCCGGCGCGCAGCACGGTCGCCTCCGGGATCCGCTCCGTGCGCAGCCGCAGCCGGACGCGCGCGAGCAGCTCCTCGAACGCGAACGGCTTGGCGATGTAGTCGTCCGCGCCGCCCTCCAGGCCCGCGACGGTGTCCGCCACCGTGTCCCGCGCCGTCAGGATGATCACCGGCATCGTGACGCGCTCGCCGCGGAGCCGCCGCAGCACCGTGAAGCCGTCCTGCACCGGCAGGCCCAGATCCAGGATCATCAGGTCGAACTCGCCCGTCCGCGCGTGCTCGTACGCCGACAGCCCGTCCGCCACGACCGACGTCGTGAACCCGTTCGAGCGCAGCCCCTTCTCCAGGAACGACGTGATGCGCCGCTCGTCCTCGGCGATCAGGATCCGGTTCACCGCGTCACCTCCGGAGCCGCCATGACGACCGTGGTGGCGCTCGCGTCGACCACCGGGCGCAGCGGGATGTCGAGGACGAACTGGGCGCCGCCCTCCAGCGGGCTGTGCACGCTCACCGCGCCGCCGTGCGCCTTCGCGATCGTCGCGCCGGCCTCGGAGGCGCGGGGGGCCGGGGCGCGGGCGCGCCCGCCGCCGGGGGGCGGGGCCCGGGCCGGCCGCCGCACCCCGGCGGGACCCGGGGGCCGGCGGAGTGCCGCCCCCGTCCGGCGTGCGGCTCCGCGCTGCTGGC